>DASXGS010000362.1:0-2359 GCA_036488975.1 Rhizomicrobium sp.
CATCTGGCGTGGTGCGGCCCGGGAAGCTTTCCATCATTGGAAACGGCGTGGTGGTTGATCCGTGTGCGTTTGCTGACGAAATCGAGCGCGTGCGCGCATTGGGCGTGGAGATTGGTCGGGACACGCTGCTGGTTGCGGAGAACGCGCCGCTCATCCTGCCGCTGCACCGCGACCTCGATGTCGCGCGCGAATCTTCAAACAGTGTGCAGCGCATCGGCACGACGAAACGCGGCATCGGACCCGCCTACGAAGACAAGGTCGGCCGCCGCGCGCTGCGCGTCATCGATCTGCACGATTTTGAATCGTTGCCTGCGAAAATCGATCGTCTGCTCGCACACCATAACGCGCTGCGCCGCGGCATGGGACTCGCAGAAATCTATGCCGCCGAGCTTCTGCAGTCTCTGAAGGAGATAGCACCGAAAATCCTGCCGTACGCGAGATGCGTCTGGCGAACGCTCGACACAGCTCGCCGCGACGGCAAGCGCATTCTGTTCGAAGGCGCTCAGGCCGTACTGCTCGACATCGACCACGGCACTTACCCTTTCGTTACTTCCTCCAACACGGTGGCCGGACAGGCCGCGGCCGGTGCTGGAATCGGGCCGCGCGACATCGGCTATGTGCTGGGCATCGTGAAAGCCTACACCACGCGCGTGGGCGAGGGCCCCTTCCCGACCGAACTCATCGATGCCATCGGTGAAAAAATCGGCACGCGCGGGGCGGAGTTCGGGACCGTCACGGGCCGCAAGCGCCGCTGTGGCTGGTTCGATTCCGTCCTGGTGCGTCAGACCGTGATCACCGGCGGCATCGAAGGCATCGCGCTGACCAAACTGGACGTGCTGGACGGGTTCGAGGAGATCAAGCTGTGTGTCGCGTACCGGCTGGATGGCCGCGAAATCGATCACCTGCCGGCGGACGCCAATGAGCAGACCCGCTGCGAGCCGGTTTACGAATCCGTCGAAGGTTGGGGCGACTCCACCCGCGGCGCCCGTTCCTGGGCCGATCTGCCGGCGCAGGCGGTGAAGTACGTCCGCCGGGTCGAGGAGTTGATTGGCGCGCCGGTTGCTCTGCTCTCCACCAGCCCCGAGCGCGAAGATACCATCTTGGTTCGCGACCCGTTTGTGGATCGCTGATCGCTTGCTTTCAGCATCGTTCTACCGGCACCCTCGCGGCGACCGCCATTCGAACCCAAGGGCATCCCATGTTGAAAACCAGATTTACGGAAATGTTCGGCGTGGAAGCGCCGATCACCTGCGGCGGCATGACCCGTGTCGGCAAGGTCGAACTCATTGCGGCCGTGGCAAACGCCGGCGCGCTCGGCTTCATCACCGCGCATTCCGCCGGCCCGCCGGACGCGCTCTACAAGGAAGTGAAGCGTTGCCGCGAGATGACAGATAAGCCGTTCGGCGTAAACCTCACCATCCTGCCGTCCATCACGCCGATACCCTACGACGAATACCGCGAAGCCATCATCGAAAGCGGCGTCAGGATCGTGGAGACCGCGGGCAACAATCCGCAGCCGCATCTGCCGCGCTTCAAGGAAGCGGGCGTGAAAGTGATCCACAAATGCACCAGCGTGCGCCACGCCATAAAGGCCCAATCGATCGGCGTGGATGTGGTGTCGATCGACGGCCTGGAATGCGCCGGCCATCCCGGCGAAGACGATGTCGGTTGCCTCATTCTTTTTCCGGCAACCGCCGACAAGCTGACCATTCCCATCATTGCATCGGGCGGCATTGCCGACGCGCGGGGGCTGGTGGCGGCGCTCGCGCTCGGCTGCGACGGCGTCAACATGGGCACGCGCTTCATGGCGACAGTGGAAGCGCCAATCCATGAGAACGTAAAGAAGCAGATCGTCGCCAATGACGAGCGCTCAACGAATCTTATCTTCCGCACGCTGCATAACACGGCGCGCGTCGCGAAAAACGCGATCAGCGACGAGGTGGTGGCGATCGAGATGCGCGGCAACGCCACCTTCGCCGATGTGAAGGATCTCGTGGCCGGCACACGCGGCGCCGACGTTCTGGACAAGGGCGAAATGGATGCGGGCATCTGGTCGGCCGGCCAGACGCAGGCTCTCATTCACGATATCCCGACCTGCAAGGACCTTGTCGCCAACATCATGCGCGAGGCGCAGGAGATCATTCGGGGGCGATTGGCAAGCTGCGTCGCCTGAGTACAAGGCGGCGTTTCAAGCAGCCACCGCGCCGACGAGTTCCGTCGCGAAGGCCAAACGGTTGGGCGAAAGCCCAATTGAGTGGCGGTGCTTTGGTTAACATGATGTCGAAAGGTCGAAAGACGCGAGCCTCGTGGGGGGGCTAACTGGGCCCCAGGAGGCAGAGATGATGAAGTTTAAAATGAG
>DASXGS010000062.1:0-3052 GCA_036488975.1 Rhizomicrobium sp.
GAGACTCGCACCGGCCGCGAGCCGCGCTATCATCTGCACCTCGAACAGGCGCCGGAATGGGCCTATCGGGGTGAGCCGACGTCGCCGCTCAAAGGCTATCCCGGGGTGATGCGGGAGCGCCCTGGCCGCAAGAAGCAGCGGTCCGGGCAAAGTGACGTTCGGTAACGGCGCATCATTCCGCCACCGTCGAGTGCGGGAGCGGCGCGGGCGTCGTCAACGCTCGGCCGACGACGAGAATGAGGGCAGCCGTCATGGCAAGTCCGAAGGCGAGCACGCCAAAGCCCGCGGCGTAGCCGCCGGTGGCCGCCTTCAGCCAGCCCATCAGATAGGGCCCAGCAAAGCCGCCGAGATTGGCGAGCGAGTTGATAAGCGCGATGCCGCCCGCCGCCGCGGTGCTGCCGAGGAATCCGGAAGGCAGCGCCCAAAAAACAGAAATCGCCGCCAAGGTGCCGGCCATGCCGATGGCAAGCGCAAACAGGCACGCAAGACTGCCGGTGGTGAACGCCGCCAATAGCAAGCCGCTAGCGCCGACCAGCGCGGCCAGCGCCACATGGCGCACGCGCTCGCCGGAGCGGTCACTCGAAAGGCACCACAGCACCGAGATGACGCTGGCGACGACGTACACAGCCGCCACGCCGAAGCCGGTGCCGAGGTTTGAGAACCCCAATCCCTTCACGATCTGCGGCAGCCACAGCCCGACGCCGTAGGTGGACAGCACAATGCCGAAATCCGGAATCGCGAGCGCCCACACCCGCGCATCTTTCAGCATCGGCCAGAACGCCCGGTGGACGTGTGACGGCTCGGCCGCCAATCGCGCCTTGATCGCGGCCTTTTCATCGGCGGAGAGCCAGCGCGCATCGTCCAGCCCATTCGGCAGCCAGAGCAACACCGCGAACGCCAGCACCAGTGAGGGCACGCCTTCCAGCAGGAAGATCCACTGCCAGCCGTGCAGCCCCGCCGCGCCCTCCAACCCTAATATGGCGCCCGAAAGTGGCGCGCCCAGAATATTGGTGAGCGAAAGCGAGCACAGAAAGAGTCCGACGAAGCGCGCCCGCACCGCGGCCGGAAACCAGAGGCCCAGATAAAAGATGATGCCGGGGAAGAATCCGGCTTCCGCCACGCCAAGCAGAAAGCGCAGCGCATAAAGACTGTGTGCGCCGCCGACGAACGCGGTCGCCATCGACACCAGGCCCCATGTCAACATGATGCGGAAGATCCACAGCCGCGCACCCACCTTTTCCAGCATCACGTTGGAAGGCACTTCGAAGAAGAAATAACCGAAGAAGAAAATTCCGCCTGCAATGCCAAACGCTTCGGCGCCAAGCCCCAGATCGTGGTTCATGGACAGCGCCGCAAATCCGACGTTCACCCGGTCGAGGAAATTGGCCACATACAGCGCCATCAGAAACGGGATCAGCCGCCATCCCGCCTTGGCGAAGACCTGTTTGTCCACTGGGAAGCCCCGACACCTTCGCGCGTGTTATGCCGCCTGTTTCGCCCCGGCGATATAACGGTCGAGCACGCCGTCGAGCACATCCAACGGCACCCGCCCGCAATTCAGGCCGGCATCGTGGAAATCCTTGATGTCATAGCGGCGCCCCAGCGCCGCTTGTGCACGGGCGCGCGCTCGCGTCCACACTGTGTGTCCGATCTTGTAGCTGCATGCCTGTCCCGGTGTGGCGCAGTAGCGATCGACTTCACGGGCGATAAAGCCCGGGGCGTCGCCCTCAGCGTCCATGAAATACTGGATGGCCTGTTCACGCGTCCATTTCAGGTGATGGATGCCGGTGTCCACCACACACCGGTTGGCGCGGAACAGCTGGAACTTCAGATAGCCAATGCGGCCCAGCGGATCGTCGTCGTACATGCCGATTTCGTCTGCCAACTGTTCGGCGTAAAGCGCCCAGCCTTCGGCGTAGCCGGAGAACCCGATGGTCTTGCGGATCAGTGGCAGCGAGGTGTTCGAAAGCGCCAGCCCCCCTTCCAGCTGATGCCCCGGTAGCCCTTCGTGAAACACGGTGGTGGAGAGTGCGAATTTTGGCCATTCGGCGCTGTCGTGCAGATTGAAATAAACAATACCCGGGCGCGAACCATCCAGTGCCGGCTGCTGGCTGAATGCGGAAGCGGCACCCGGTTCGGTTTGCAGCGGCACGCGACGCACCTCAAATTGATACGGCGGCAGGCGATGGAAGACTCCGGGCAGCCGCGGCTTGATCTCGGAAAGGCGTTGATTGCAGTAGGCGATGCACTGCCCCTTGCCTTCATCGGTGTTCGGATAAAGCTGCTTCGGATCCTTGTACAAAGCAGCAATTCGCTCGCCGACGGTACCTTTGTTGAGCCCTTGCGCACGCAGCAGCGCGTCCAACCGCGCGCTGATGTCGCGCGCCTGATCGAGACCGAGCTGGTGCACTTCGTCGGGCGTCATGTTGGTGGTGGTGGAGAAGTGCAGGGCGGCGGTGTAGAACGGCTCGCCATCCTTCAATTTCCACACCCCGGCATCGTGCGTGGCGCCCGCACGCATCCGTTTCGTTTGCACAATCTGGCGGTCGAGCGCGGGCCCGATCTGCGCGTCGTAGATTTTCGTGGCCTGTGCGGCATATGAATCCGGCAGCCCCTTCTCCTTGGTGCGGCCTGCGAGCGAGGTGACGAGCAGCGATTTGTCGGCCGTGGTGCGAGTGGCGTTCATCTGCTCGAGCGCGCGGTCGAGCAGGAAGTCCGGCGGCACAACACCCAGCGCCGCATCGTGCTTCATGCGCTCGGTCTGATCGTCGAGCTGCCGGGCAAAGGCGCTAAGGCGGGCCAGATAGGCGTCCGCATCGGCTGCGGCCTCGATCTTGTGCTTTGTGTCGAGGAAGTCCGGCACCGATTGATAGGCGCCGGTGAGCTGGCTCACGACATAGGGCGACGGTCCATACGATGAACCCCCGAAATCGAACGCGTAAATGCGCGCGCGGGCATCGAACACGTAAGCCAGCGTGTCGTAGTTCACCCGATCCATGCCGCCGAGTGCGGCGCCGTCGATCGCCTTCAGCCGCGCCAGTTCGCTCAAATT
>DASXGS010000401.1:0-5155 GCA_036488975.1 Rhizomicrobium sp.
GCCCAACTTGTCCCACAACCCGTGGAGACGGTCTTGATGATGGCTTCTCCGCCCCAGACGGCCTCAGCGAGAGCTGAGCTGCCCATTAGCAAGAGTGCAGAAAGACCTAGCAACAGCGGCTTCATGCAGTTTCCCCCCGGAAGCACATGAAGATTATCACCGCTGCAATTCGCCGCAAACACCGCGCCCAGTGCACTCGCGGATTTATTCTTTCAATTGAGGGCCATGTGCGGCAGTTCCGTGGAAGTAACGGAACTGCGCAAATGCGAGGGGCGTTACCGCCGCAGGAGGCTGGGGTCCAACTTTCCAGGAGAAAGAATATGCCCCAGGATCAGAGAGGCTGGCGCCGCTCTTCTCGCGACGATTGGGAAGACGAGCGCGACTATGGACGCGGCCGCGACGACTGGCGCGGGGAAGCCCGCTCCTATCGCAGCCAGCCTGAAAACGACCAATCGGGTTACGGCCACGACAGCCGGCAGGATCGCGATTATCAGGGAACCCTGCGCGCTGGCGACTACGGCCGCTACGAAGAAGAGGAAAACCGTTCGTATCCGGAGCGCTTCCGCAGCGGCGGGCGCGACTATCGCAGCGGTTACAGCGACCGAGATCCCGGTGGCGAGTATGGCCGTGGCGGATACGGCGGCGAGTACGCGCGCGGCGGCTATCGCGGCGGTGAATATGGCCGCGGCGATTTCTCCAGCAGCGGCTATGGTGGCGGACGTTCCCGCTCGTCAGGCAGCTCCGGCAGAAGCTACGGCTACAGCGGCCCGAGCAGCGGGTACGGGAATTATGGGCAGGGCGGCGGATACGAAGGCAGCGGCGGCTTCGGCACCTATACCCGCGATTACGAACGCAACTACGGCGCGGATTCTGTGAGCCGCGGCCGTGGAGTTCGCGGATGTGAAGATCGCGGCCAACGCGACTACGAAAACCGTGGTTACGGCAATCGCGAGCGCGACTGGTGGGACCGCGCCACAGACGAGGTGTCGTCGTGGTTCGGCGATGAGGATGCCCAGCGCCGACGGAAGATGGACGAACATCGCGGACGCGGACCGAAGAATTACACCCGTTCCGACGACCGGATCCGCGACGACGTGTCCGACCGCTTGACCGACGATCCCCTGATCGACGCATCGGATATCGAGGTAAGCGTCAGCAACCAGGAAGTGACGCTGAGTGGGACGGTGGCGAGTCGCAACGAACGCCGCCTGGCCGAGGAGGTCGCCGAAGAAACCTCCGGCGTCAAATACGTCCAAAACAATCTTCGGGTGAAGGTTCCGATCCGGCAGTCCGGCGCGAGTGGCACATCCGGCACCTTCGGCAGTGGTTCGTCGACGACCAGCATGTGAGAGCCGAGGCAGTCGACAAACCGATCGATTGCCCGGTACAGCTGGCTCAAGGGAGGCGCGGGCTGAACGTCGATGCCCGCGCCCCCTCGATCCCTCGTCAGGGTGCTTGCATTCCCGAATTCATGCACCGGCTACCCTAG
Source organism: Rhizomicrobium sp. (assembly GCA_036488975.1). GTDB lineage: Bacteria > Pseudomonadota > Alphaproteobacteria > Micropepsales > Micropepsaceae > Rhizomicrobium. The sequence goes on from DASXGS010000401.1 coordinate 1,490, forward strand.
GTGCCCGCGTCTGGAGTCGTTCTTAACCCCCAGACTCCTCGCACATTCGCCAATCCAGTATGCAGTAGTACACAGGTCGCAGGGCCGGGCTTGCCCGTGCGCAGGGTGGAGAGAAGCGGGTGAGAACGCAGGTCGCGATTGTGGGCGGTGGGCCCGCCGGGCTGCTGCTCTCGCAACTGCTCAACCAGGCTGGGATCGACAGCATTGTGCTGGAGCGCCGCGCTCGCGCCTATGTGGAAGGACGCATCCGTGCGGGCGTCCTGGAGCCGCTTACGGTGGCCATGTTGGACCGCGCCGGCGTTGGGGCACGGATGCATCGCGAGGGCCTGCCTCATGACGGCTTCAACATCGCCGTGGACGGCATGCTCATCCGGATTGATCTGAAGGGGCTCGCCGGTTCGCGCGTCATGGTCTACGGCCAGACCGAACTCACCCGTGACCTGAACGAAGCAATCGTCGGCCGTGACGGCAATCTGCTCTTCGAAACCGACGTCGTCGACATCGGCGGCACGGATGCCAAGCCGTATGTAATATGCCGCCGTGGCGACGAGAAATTGCGCATCGACTGCGATTTCGTTGCCGGCTGCGACGGCTATCACGGCATCAGCCGCAGCTGCATTCCTTCAGGCGTTCTTCGCATCTACGAGAGGACCTATCCGTTCGGCTGGCTCGGCATTCTGGCGGATGTGCCGCCCTGCAGTGACGAACTGATCTATTCCAACCACGAGCGTGGCTTTGCGCTCGCCAGCATGCGCTCGCACACGCGGAGTCGCTACTATATCCAATGTGCAACCGACGAAGATATTGCTGCGTGGCCCGACGAGCGGGTGTGGGACGAATTGGCAATCCGTCTTGGTGAGCAAGCCGCATCGCACATGGCGCGCGGGCCCGCGCTGGAAAAAAGCATTGCACCCTTGCGCAGCTTCGTGGCGGAGCCGATGCAGTACGGCAGGCTGTTCCTTGCCGGCGACGCAGCGCACATCGTGCCCCCGACCGGCGCGAAGGGACTCAACCTCGCCGCAAGCGATGTTTACTTTCTCTCCCGAGCGTTGATTGCGTACTACGAAAATCCCAACCACGGTGAGCTTGAGCGGTATTCCGCGACCGCCCTCGCCCGTGTCTGGAATGCCGCGCGGTTTTCCTGGTACCTCACCGGCCTCACGCATCGATTTCCCGGCAGCACGCCCATGGAGTTCAGGCTTCAGCGCGCCGAACTCGACTACATCCGGTGCTCGGAAGCGGGGCGGCGCGCGATTGCCGAAAATTACCTGGGCCTTCCGTTCAGGCCGCCGACGACCACTTGATTCCTGCCGCAGCAATCCACGGCCATAAACAATTCCGTACACACCTCATCAACCCTTTCTTGCAGTACCGCGGGCGGACAGACCAAAGGTAAGGCTTTGGTTACCTCGGCCCCTATAATTCGCCGCAAAGTCGGGGCGTAGCACCATGAAAAATCCATCTCGAATAGCAACTGCGGCAGGCATTGCCCTGCTTGTGTTCGGGACGGGAGCGATAACCGCTTCTGCCGCACCATACAAATTCAAGACACTTCAGTCGTACTGCGCCGATGCGCCGACGTGCACCAACGGCGTCAATCCGCAAAGCGGGCTGGTGCTGGATGCGAGCGGGAACCTTTACGGCACGACACTCTCCGGTGGCAGCGGCTTCGGCACTGTGTTCGAGCTGACGCGGAGCGCAACAGGCTTCCGGTTCAAGATCCTGTACAAATTCTGCTCCCAGCTGAATTGCACCGACGGCGTTTCACCGAAGGCCACACTGATCATGGACACAGCCGGAAATCTCTACGGTACGGCTTCAGGCGGCGGCGACCGTGGCAAAGGGATCGTGTTCGAATTGACGCCGGGCAAGCGTTGGAAGTTCAAGCGGCTTTACAGCTTCTGCGCCGCGGGAGGCTCATGCGCCGACGGTAGCCATCCGGCCGGAAGCGAGACGGGCGCCAGCGGGGCACTCACCTATGTGGGCGCGGCGTGGGCGCGGCCTTACGACGGGGTGTCGCAACTCTTCGGAACGACCGTTGAAGGCGGCGCAAACGGTGCCGGTGTTGCATACGCGCTCGCACCCAACGGCACCACGTGGATGGAAACTGTTCTCTACGATTTTTGCAGTCAGCCGAATTGCGGCGATGGGCAACAGGCAGGTAACCTGATCGCGCGGGATGCGCAGCGCTTATACGGCACCACAGCTTCCGGCCATGGCAGCGTATTCCTGCTCACACCGGCTTCGCCCCGGTGGTCGCTTGCCACACTACACACCTTCTGCCCCGCCTCCGGGTGTGCAGATGGCGACGTGCCCAACGCGCTTGCGCTCGACGCCAACGGCAATTTCTTTGGGCTGACCAGCGCCGGCGGCACAGGCACGCAATGCAGCATCGCAGGCGGCTGCGGCGTGGCCTTCGAGCTGAGCTTCATAAAGCACGGCGGCTGGCAGGAGAGCGTGCTCTACAATTTTTGCTCGCTGACTTCGTGCAGCGACGGCGCACAGCCTTCGCCCGGCCTGTTGCTCGATGCGGCGGACGATGTGTTCGGCACTACCAATCTTGGCGGCAGCAGCAATTGCTTCAGCGAGTCGCAATGCGGCACGGCGTTTAGAATTCAAGGCAGCTTGGAGCAGGTGATGCACACATTCTGCCCCAAGGCCGGTTGCAGCGGTGAAGGCACCACTCCGGAGGCGGCCCCCGTTATGGATTCATCCGGCAATCTGTATGGCACCACCAGCTTCGGCGGCGCCTATGGTGGCGGCACGGTCTATCAGCTGAAGCCCGCGGGCTGATCAGCTCTGCCGTCGCGCCTGTTCGATGGCGGGCAGCACGGTCTCTCTCAGCACGTCTTCGGTGATCGGGCCCGAGTAGCGTAGCCGCACGACACCCCGGCCATCGATCACGAAGGTCTCGGGCACATCGTACACACCCCAATCGATAGCGGTGCGGCCGCGCAAATCGAGATCGAGACGCGAGAACGGATTGCCGACTTCATCGAGGAACGCGCGCGCTTTCTCTGGCCGGTCTTTGTAGACGAGGCCATAGAGCGCCACACCGTTGAGCGACTTGAGCCGGTCCAGCATCGGCGCTTCCAGCCGGCATGGCACGCACCACGAGGCCCACACATTCATCACCGTCACATGGCCAGATGTGAGGTCGTTTCGGCTGAAAGCCGTTGCGCCTTGGTCGAGCGGCGGCAGCCCGATGGGCGGCGCGGGCTTGTCGACCAGCGCGGACGGCAATTGGTCCGGCGGCGAACCATTGAGGCTGGCAAACAGGAACCATGCAAGCACGCCAAAGGCGAGGACCGGCACAACGTAGAGCAGCTGCCTCAAGGCTTCCGCTCCACGGCCGCAAGCTGGGCTTTCGCGCGGGCGTAGGCGCGCAAGGTGAGCGCGATCGCTGCCGCGATGCCGATAAAGCTCACGCCATAGGCGGGCCAGACGTATGCAGCGTATTTGCCCATATCGAAGAAGTGCGCCATTAGCCCGCGGCTCCCGCCATCAACGCGCGGGCGCGCCGCTCAAGGATTTCCGTCCGCATGCGGACGATGAGCAAGGTGAAGAACAGCAGCGTGTAGCCGAGCGCCATCAGGAAGAGCGGCCACAGGAACACCGGCGCGATCAGCGGCCCGCCCGCGCGGAAGATGCTCTCGCCCTGGTGCA
>DASXGS010000426.1:0-1959 GCA_036488975.1 Rhizomicrobium sp.
GCAAGCGCGAAACTCGGCATTTCCAGCATCGGCGCAATGCGCTGGATCACGCGGCCGGCCAGCGGCGCCGCCGTATGTCCCGCGAGCGCCATCACGCCGGAAGCGTTCGCGCCATGCGGTTCGTCGATCAGCACAAACACGAGATAGCGCGGATTGTCGATGGGAAACACGGCGCAGAACGAGGTCAGCAATTTGTGCGCAACATAGCGTCCATTCACCGCCTTTTCCGCCGAACCGGTTTTGCCGCCGACACTATAGCCCGGCACATCGGCCAGCTTGCCCGTGCCGTTGGTCACCACATAGCGCAGCAGGCCGCGCATGGTTTCGCTGGCTTCGGGCGAAATCACCTGCTCGCCGCGCGCGTCGCCACCGCGCTTGAGGAAGGTGGGCGTGATGCGGCGCCCGCCATTCACCACCATAGCCGCTGCCGTAACAAATGACAGCGGGCTCACCGAGATGCCGTGACCGAAACCGACGGTCGCGGTTTCGGTTTGGCCCCAGTGCCGCGGAAAGAGGGGGCGCGCGCCCTCCGGGTCTTCCGAACGCACCGAAGAGAGCAGGCCGAGGCTGCGCAGGAAAGCCTGCTGCCGTTCGGGCCCGGAACGCAATGCGATCTGCGCTGTGCCGGCATTGGACGACTGCGCCAGGATATCGCGCGCCGCCATCGTCGCCGGCATATGTTCGGCATCGTGGATGGTGTAGCGGCCGACTTTGAACCCGCTCCCAATGTGGAAGCTCTCGTCCAGCCGCGTGGTGTGATCCTGCATGGCGAGGGTGAAGGCGAATATCTTGAACACCGAACCGAGCTCGTAGACATCGCGCAGCATGCGGTTGCGGGTGGGATTGGCGCCGCCTGCGCCATCGACTTCGCCGGGTTCGGAGGCGTCGTCCGGCAACGACGCCATGCCGAGAATTTCGCCCGTGTTGACGTTGATCACAATGCCGCCCGCGGCCTTCGCGTTGTAGTCCTCGCGCGCGGCTTCCACCTCGTGCACCAGCGCGTACTGAATGCGCATGTCGAGCGAGAGTTGCGCGGTCGCGCCACCCCGCAACGGACGGTCAAGCCCCAACTCAATGCCGGTGAGGCCGCGGCCATCGGCGTCGGTCTGGCCGATCACCTGCACCGCCGCGCGGCCTTCGGGATAGAACCGCTTCATCACCGGATCGAATTCAAGCCCCTGAAGCCCAAGCGCCGTCAGCTGTTCCTCCACATCGGGCGTCACCTGACGGGCGACCAGCACGAACTGGTTCGGCTTCTCGTGCTTCTCGAATTGCTGCAACAGACGCTGCTCGTTCACTCGCGTGGCAATGGCCAGGGCGTGGGCCGCCTCTTCGCGATCCGCCAGTTCGTACGGGTGGACATAGAGATCGTGCACGACAAGATCCCGTGCCAACAGCTCGCCATTGCGGTCCCTGATGTCGGCGCGGCTGGCCACTACATGCACCACCGGCGCAGGCGCCACCGCACCGCCGCGGATGACCGTCAAATCCACCAGCCGCACGCCGATGAGCGCAAAAGCACAAGTGCACATCAGCGCCATGATGGCGATGCGACGCTGAACGATCGTTGGCCCCCCGGCGGTCATTTTCGCCTCAGTTGTGCGTGAAGGCAGAGACGAGATGCACAGCTGTTTCCGGCGCAGATGAAGGCACCACGGCACTTGCCGAGCGGACCTCAGCATCGCCGACGGTATTGGCATCGCCGCGACGCGGCAGCAGCGTGAGCGAGGACAGCTCCACGGCCGCCTTGTCTTCCGCGCCGAGCTGGGCTTCGGCCAGGCGCTGGATGCGTGCAGGATCGGCAACACGACCCCACTCCGCCTGAAGCACATCCATCAGTTGCGCTTCCTGCGCGATCTCGCTGTGCACCGACCGGATTTCGGCGCGGGTCACGCGCGTCTGCTCCGAGACGTGATAGAGCGCAAGGCAGGCAAATGCCGAAACCGCGAAGCAGAAGAA
>DASXGS010000462.1:0-3848 GCA_036488975.1 Rhizomicrobium sp.
AGCTTTCTGCTGGGTGCTGGCGATGCGCGGGCCGGCGTGCAGTGGCGGTTCAACGCGTGGGGCAACAAGTACCATCCGTTCGAGCAGGATGCGGAATTCGCCACCCGCGTGCTGAAACACGCCGATGCGCCAGTTTATCGCGCGCCCTTCGTCTGCGAAGGCGGCGCCATCCATGTGGATGGCGAAGGCACGTTGATCACCACCGAGCAATGTCTGCTCAACGACAATCGCAATCCGGAGTTCACGCAGCAGCAGGTCGAGGAAGGCCTCGCGCTGTTCACCGGGGCGCGCCGCGTGATCTGGCTCGGCGAGGGTTTTTCTGACGATGAGACTGACGGCCACGTGGACAACATCGCCTGCTTCGCTGCGCCAGGGCGTGTGCTGGTCGGCGTGCCGGCCGCGAAGGAGCATCCGGACTATGCACCCGTGATGGAAGCAATCCGTCGCCTGAAGGAATCGCACGATGCAGAAGGTCGTACCTTCGAAGTGATCGAAATCGTACAGCCGCAAAACCTCGGCGCCGATTGGCGCGGTCGGCCGCTGGCCGCGAGCTACATCAATTTCTACCTGCCGAATGGCGGCGTAGTGATGCCCGCCTTCGACGATCCGAACGACGAAAAAGCCCGCGCGGTGCTGGCCGATTGTTTCCCCGGCCGCGACATCCTGCAGATCGAGGCGCTTGATATCGTGCATGGCGGCGGCGGCATCCACTGCATCACGCAACAGGAACCGGCATGACATCCACACAGCAAGGGCGCGCATGAGCACTGCATCGGGCGCCGAAAACGGCTCGGCCAGCACCGGCAAAATCTTCGGCTATTTCGCGCCGCTCACGCTGCTCGTCTATCTGGTGATGCCGCACGGGTATCTGCTGGATTTCGCCACCTCGTACATGCTCAAGGACCAGCTTCACGCGAGCGCGACCCAGGTCTCGCTGTTTAGGCTGCTCACCGCGATTCCGGTGTACCTGTCGGTCGTGTTCGGCCTGACGCGCGATTTGTGGAATCCGCTGGGACTGCGCGATCGCGGTTATTTCCTCATCTTCGCACCCATCACCGCTGTGGTGTTCGCCTGGATGGCTTACACGCAGCTGACCTACACCAGCCTTTTCATTGGCATGTTCCTGGTGATGATTTTCTGGCGCTTCGTCTCCGCCGCGCAATGGGGGCTACTGGCTCTGGTGGGCCAGGAAAAATTGATGTCCGGGCGCCTCAGTGCGCTGTGGAACATCATGGCCAGCGTGCCTTACATCGCCGGCGCGCTCGCCTCCGGCTGGATCGCCGAGCACCTGCCGCCGCGGCAAACGTTCACCCTGATGGTGGTGCTTTCGCTACTTATGTTCTTGTTCGCCTTCTGGAAGCCGAAGGCGGTGTTCGCGCACGCTTACGATGCGCCACAGGCGAAGGGCTCCGATCTCATCGGGGACATCAAGCGGCTGCTGAGGCATCGTGCCGTTTATCCGGCGGTGCTGATCATGTTCATGTTCTCGTTTGCGCCGGGTGCGAACACGCCCTTGCAGTTCTATCTTACCAACAACCTGCACGCGTCCGATGCAGTGTACACAGACTACTATGCCATCTTTGTTGTAGCGTTTATTCCGATGTTTTTCCTCTATGGCTGGCTGTGCAAGAAGGTCTCGCTTCGGGCATTGCTGTGGATCGGTACTATCATCACAGTTCCCCAGATGATGCCTCTGGCGTTCGTCAGTTCCGCCAATCAGGCGCTGTTGCTGGCGTTGCCGATCGGGATGATGGGCGGCATCGCCGCAGGAGCCTACTACGATCTCGCGATGCGCTCCTGTCCTCCGGGGTTGCAGGGCACGCTGATGATGATGGTGGACGGCATGTACATGCTGTCGTACCGGGCTGGCGACCTGTTGGGTGCCAAAATCTACGCCAGCAGCCCCACCAATGGATTTCTTTATTGCGCACTTGCGACGACGGCCGTGTACGCGCTCATCTTGCCGGTGATCCTGCTGATCCCGAAGGACTTGATCGCCACCGCCGACGGCGAGAAGAACCCGAAGGTGGAAGCCGAAATGCTTGCAGAAATCGCCGAAACGAGCCCGGCATGAGAGAAATCACCCTGGCTGCTACGCAGTTTGCCTGCTCGTGGGATGTGCCCAAGAACATCGCGCGCGCCAAGGAACTGGTGCGCGCGGCGGCGGACAAGGGCGCCAATGTCATCCTGCTGCAGGAACTGTTCGAAACGCCGTATTTTTGTCAGGACCAGTGCGCCGATCATTTCGGGCTGGCAAAGCCGTTCAAGGACAATCCGCTTATCGCGGAGTTTGCCGAACTGGCGAAGCAGCTGGGTGTCGTGCTGCCTGTCAGCTTCTTCGAGCGCGCCGGCCGCGCGCATTTCAATTCGCTGGCTATGATCGATGCGGACGGAACGGTGCTGGGGCTGTACCGCAAGTCGCACATTCCGGACGGTCCCGGTTATCAGGAGAAATTCTACTTCACGCCCGGCGATACCGGCTTCAAGGTCTGGCACACGGAATTCGGTGTGCTCGGTTGCGGTATCTGCTGGGACCAGTGGTTTCCGGAAAGCGCGCGCGCCATGGCGCTGATGGGCGCGGAAGTGCTGCTCTATCCGACTGCCATCGGCACCGAGCCCCCACCGGCGCCGCCGGTAGATTCGCGCGACCACTGGCGCCGCGTCATGCAGGGGCACGCCGGCGCCAATTACATGCCGCTGGTGGCGAGCAACCGTATAGGCACCGAACGCGGGCAGGCGGGCGAGATGACGTTCTACGGCTCGTCCTTCATCGCCGACTCGATGGGCGCCATCGTGGCCGAACTTGGCCGCGCGGACGAGGGCTCGACCACCGCCAGCTTCGATCTCGACGAGATCGCGAAAATGCGCGCGTCCTGGGGCCTGTTCCGCGACCGCCGGCCCGATTTGTACGGGCCGCTCGGCAGCCACGACGCGGCATGAGGGCGTTCCTCGGCGGCGCCATTCTTGCGCTGATGGTGCAGGACGCTGCCGTCGCAGACCCGAGCACATCGACGCGTGAAATCTACGATGTCAGCCTCGCACGGACGAGCGGCTATCTGCGGAGCGCGCATGGACGCACCGCAGTAGAGACACGAGAAGAATGCGGCGGCACGCGCACCGTGCAACGCTCGCTCTCCGATGTGACTTACAAAACCGGCGCGCCCATCCGCACCGATTTCGTGACGGAAACCTGGGAGAGCAGCGATCACCGCACATTGCGCTTCGATGCGCGCAATTTTCAGAGCGGCAACGGCGCAGAACGCCACACCGGCACCGCGCGGCTTTTCGCCAATGCAGCGGGGCAGGTGACGTTCACCTCGAAGGACAAGCCGTTCGCCCTGCCGCGCGGCACCATGTTCCCCGGCGCGTTCTCACAGGCCATTCTCGCGGCGGCGCGGAAAGGTCAGAACCTTCGAAGCCGGACTGTGTTTCAGGGCGGCGGACGCGAAGCGCTGGTCACCGCCTCGTTGCGCATCGGCGCACGCGATGCACATCCGCAGACAACAGCGAAAGACCCGGATCATCTGCTGAAGGGCGTTACCGCCTGGCCGGTGCTGATGAGCTACTTCCCGGATAAGGGTGAGTTGCCCGCCTCCGAAGTCGCGGCCGAGCTCTACGCAAACGGCACGATGGGCTCGCTATCCTTCATCTACCCGCAATACACCTTGCGGGCCAGGCTGGTTCGGGCGGAGCGGCTCCCGTCACGCAAGACCCACTGCTGACACAACCGTGTCAGCAGTAAGCGGACGGATGGACCGCGCGGTCTTGCGCTTGCACTCCGGTAACCCGATATCGAAACGTTGGCTCTTTGACACTGATGTTTGCAATCGGCTCTGCCGAGACGGTTA
>DASXGS010000150.1:0-7288 GCA_036488975.1 Rhizomicrobium sp.
TCCGCCTTTGCGCCGCCGAACGACGCCGCCACCGATTCCTACATCCGCATCTGCTTTGCGCAGAATCCAAAGCTCTTGCAAACCGGGCTTGATCGTCTCAGCTCCGCGGTCGCTGCGCTGTAGTTTAGTTCCTGCTCGCAACTTCCCGAAACATCCCTGCCCGAATTATTGCAGCAATGTTATTTTCGCGGTAAGGCTTGCGGACTAACGGGCAACCAGGGGCACTTCATGAAATATTCGAATATGATCGTTGGCGCGTGCGCGGCGGCGGCTTTGACAACCAGCGCCGATGCGGTGACATTGAAGTCATCACCACTCACCTTGCGGGCAAGCAACGGTCAGTGGGCACACATTTTTCCTGCTGTAAAGCTCTGGAAGCAGCTCCGGATGGACCGGCATCCTCCCGGAACCGCACATCCTCCTGGGACCGTGCGTCCTCCTGGGACCAACGGGCCGAGCTACCTCATCTATAATGGCGGCCCTGTCATGACCTCCTATCTCAATTTCTACATCATCTTCTGGGTGCCGAGTACGCTGCAATCCGGCAACGCCACGTCGATGAGTGCCGGCTATCGACAGGTGGTTAGCGACATGGTGGCCAACTATGGCGGTAAAGGGATTTCGGCCAACAATAGCCAATATTACCAGAGCACTGGCGGAAGACGGCCTGCATACACCTTCATCACCGGACAGGGCGGCCTCGTCGACACGGCCGTTGCCACAGATCCGTATCCCAAGGTCAGGGGCGGGTGCACCGATAGCTATGCGACGATTGGCAAAAACTGCTTCACCGACGCTCAACTCCAGACTGAGATCCAGAAAGTGATGTCGGCGAAGGGCTGGACCGGCGGCATGAACAAGCTGTTCCTGGTCTTTACGTCTTCGGGAGAAGGCTCCTGTTTCGACGCGACGTCCGCCTCCTGCGCGTATACACAATATTGCGCGTACCATAGCCACATCACCGGCAAAAACGGTGCGCCGAACGTCATCTACGCGAACGAACCGTTCGGCAATCCCGCTACGTGCCAGACAGATCAAGCGGGCACGCCAAATGCCGCTTTGGACCCCAATGCCGATGCTGCGGCATCCCCGGCAAGCCACGAGATGTCGGAAGCGATCACAGATCCCCTCGGCAATGCTTGGTGGGACAGCAACTCTGATACCTACAGCGGAGAGGAAATCGGCGACATCTGTGCCTACCAGTACATATTCAGCTATCTGGACGGCGGTGCTGCCAACCAGCTGTGGGGCGGTCGCTATTTCGAACTGCAGTCGGAATACGACAACAGTGATGACTATTGCGCGTTAGCCGGACCGGCTGGGTTCGCGGTAGGTCCGTTATAAATTACTCGTACCCTTAGACGGGTGTTCTTTCGGGCCCGCAGCTTTGGCTGCGGGCTCCTTCGTCTTCACACCGCCTCCACGGCGGCGACGCCGGGCAGCGATTTGATGGCCGCGCGCACCGCCGCGTTCACCTGCTGGCGCTGCGGGATTTTGATTTCCACCTCGCGGCCTTCACTGGCCGGCACCACCAGAGTGACGATACCTTTGCCGCCGTTCTTCAGCTGCATCGAAATTGAACCGAGCGCGCGCACATCTTCCAAATAGACGCGCATCCCCTCGCCTGCTTCGGCGGCAGCTTTGTCAAGATCCTGTGCTGCCAGCGCGCGCAACTTCAGCTCGTCGTCGATCCAGTCGGCCGCCACCGTGACCAGCACGGATTTACCCGGCTCCAGAAACGGCCGCGCGGCCGACAGCACTTCCGAAAACACCATCACTTCGAACATGCCCGTGATGTCGGATAGCGAGATGAAGGCATAGGGCTGTTCGCTGCGGCCGCGGCGCTCCTGCTTCCGGATGATGGTGCCGGCGATCTGTGCGCGGAATCCCGAGCGGCGGCGGTCTTCCTGAATGGCGGCAAAGGTCACCGCGCCCAATCGCTTCAGAGCAGCTTGATAACCGTCCAGCGGATGTCCGGACAGATAAAAGCCGATCGCCCCGAATTCTTCGCTCAGCCGTTCGTGCGGCAGCCAATCGTCCACATTCGCAAGCCGCAGCTCGTGCTCCTTCGAGGAGGATTCGCCAAACAGGGTCGCCTGCCCCACTTCACGATCCTGGGTGTTGCGCGCGGCGTGATTGAGAATCGCATCGGCGGATTCCACAAGCCGCCGGCGGTTGGCATTCAGGGCGTCGAAGGCGCCCGCGCGCACCAGGCTTTCGAAGGCGCGGCGGTTGATGAGCCTGGGATCCACACGCGCCGCGAAATCCGCGATGCCGGTAAAAACACCGCCGGTGCGGCGCACTTCCACCACATGCTCCATCGCCTGTTTGCCGACGCCCTTCACGGCGGCGAGCGCGTAATAGATGACTCCCGCTTCCGCATCGCAGGCAAAGTGGGCTTCGGAGCGATTGATATCCGGGGGCGCCACGCGAATGCTTAAGCGCTGCGCCTCCTGCCGAAAAACGTTCAGCCGATCGGTATTGCCGATATCGAGCGTCATCGAGGCGGCAAGGAATTCGACCGGGTAGTTCGCCTTGAGATAGGCGGTCTGGTACGCCACCTGCGCGTAAGCAGCCGCGTGACCCTTGTTGAAGCCATAGCCGGCAAACTTCGCCGCCTGCTCGAAAATCTGCTGCGCGACTCCTTTCAGAATGCCCTTCTCGCCCGCGCCGCGAATGAAGCGCTCTTCGTGCACCACCATTTCGGCATGGATCTTTTTGCCCATGGCGCGGCGCAGGAGGTCGGCTTCACCGAGTGAATAGCCCGCCAGCGCACGGGCGATATTCATGACGTCTTCCTGATACGTCATGACGCCGTAAGTCTCTTTCAGGATCGGCTCGAGCGACGGGTGCAGATATTCCGGTGGCTCCTTGCCGTTTTTCACCGCAATGTATTTTGGAATCGAATCCATCGGGCCGGGGCGATAGAGCGCCACCAGCGCCACCAGATCGTTGATGTGATCCGGCTTCATCTTGCGCATCAGGTCGCGCATGCCGGCGCCTTCCAGCTGGAACACGCCGACGCTTTCACCGCGCGCCAGCATGTCGAAGGTGGCGCGGTCGGTGAAATCGATGTTCTGAGTGTCGAGTTCGATGCCGCGATTTTCGAGCAGCTCTTCCGCCTTGGCGATGACGGTCAGCGTTTTCAGGCCGAGGAAATCGAACTTCACCAGCCCTGCTTTTTCCGCGTCCTCGTAATCGAACTGCGTCACCGGCATTTCGGAGCGCGGATCGCGATAGAGCGGCACGATCTCGTCGAGCGGCCGGTCGCCGATGACCACGCCGGCGGGATGGGTGGACGCGTGGCGATACAGCCCTTCGATCTTGCTGACGATGGAGAACAGCTGCTCGGTGGCGGGCTCCTGCTCGCGGAAGGCTTGCAGCCGCGGCTCGCCTTCGATGGCTTCATCGAGCGTGATGTGACGGCCCGGCGGGTTCGGGATGAGCTTGGCGATCTTGTCGACAAGCCCCAGCGGCATCTGCAGCACGCGGCCGACGTCGCGCACCGCGGCGCGAGCCTGCAGCGAACCCAGCGCGATGATGTGAGCCACGCGATCCGCGCCGTACTTGTGCTGCACGTAGTGCACCACCTCGTCGCGGCGCTCCTGGCAGAAGTCGATGTCGAAGTCCGGCATCGAGACGCGCTCGGGATTGAGGAAGCGCTCGAACAGCAGGCCGAAACGGATGGGATCGAGGTTGGTGATGTCGAGAGCCCAGGCGACCAGCGAGGTGGCGCCGGACCCGCGCACGCCCACCGGGATGCCGTGGGCTCTCGTCCACTTCATGAAGTCGGATACGATCAGGAAGTAGCCGGGAAAATCCATGCCGATGATGACGTCGAGCTCGAACTTCAGGCGATCACGATAGACCTGTTCGTCCGCATACAGACCATGCTCGGCAAGGCGGCGGGTGAGGCCCTCCCCGGCTTGCGCGCGCAATTCGTCGGCCGGCGTGCGGCCGGACTCGGGGACGAATTGCGGCAGGATGGGTGCGCGCTTCTTCGGACGGAAGGCGCAGCGCTGTGCGATCTCGATGGTGTTGTCGATGGCTTCCGGCAGATCGGCGAACTGCACCGCCATCTCTTCCGCCGTCTTGAAGCGGTGCTCCCGGGTGAGGCGCTTGCGATCCTGTTGCGAGACGAAGGTGCCTTCGGCGATGCACAGCAGCGCATCGTGGGCCTCATACATATCGGCGGCACCGAAATGCACATCGTTGGTGGCAACCAGCGGGAGGCGTTTGCCATAGGCCAGGTCGATCAGCTTGCCTTCCGCCGCGCGCTCTTCCGGCAAGCCATGGCGCTGCAACTCGACATACAAGCGGTTGCCAAACATCGCCGACAGCCGAGCCAACAATGCCTCCGCAGCGTCGGCCTGACTTTCCACGATAAGCCGGTTCAACGGACCGCCGGGCCCGCCGGTGAGTGCGATCAATCCGTCGGCGTGCGCGGCGAGAAGCTCCGGCGTCACATGCGGCCAGTCGCCGGACTCAACCGAAAGAAAGGCCGCGCTCAGGAGCTTTGTGAGATTGCGATAGCCGGCATCGCTCTGCGCCAGAAGCGGCAGCATGGGGGGACGCTGGCGAACCGTCGCGCCGCCCAGCTGCGGCGGATCGAATTCCACCGCGAGCAGGCAGCCGATGATCGGCTGAACGCCGGCCTTCGCCAAGGTCTCGCTGATCTCATAGACGCCGAACAGGTTGTTGACGTCCGTGACCGCGACGGCCGGCATGCCATTCTCAACCGCAAGCTTCGCCAGCTGCTCGGGGCGCACAGCACCTTCGAGCAGCGAGTACGCACTCTTGACCCGAAGGTGGACGAACGAAGCCGGTTTGCGGGCACCCGTCATTCTCGCGATTCTCTTCCCTTGCTCACGCCACTATCAGCCAGCGGCGCGCGTCTGTTGTGCGGCGCGTTGCCCCCATCCACAGCTTCAAACGAGGGTCGCAACCGCCAGCTGTGCTGCCGCAAACGACCATACGATGAAGCTCATCAATCCCAGCGACGCCAAGCCATCACGAAGCCATACCATGTTCCACTCCATCTCTTGTCTGTTCCGCTACTGTTCCATATAGGAACGAAAAGGGAATATAATAACCGCATGGCAGCTATGCGTGGGGCGCTGATCGCGCCCGCTTGCATTTAACCGAGTGGTTATTTAACTTAGCAGTTAACATGGAACGGCTCGATCACACCTTTGCAGCTCTCGCTGACCCGACCCGCCGGGCGATTCTGGCGCGCCTCGCGCTGGGCGAAGCCACCGTGGGGGAGCTGGCAGAGCCGTTCGAGGTGTCCCTGCCGGCGATCTCCAGGCATCTGAAAGTGCTGGAGACCGCGGACTTGATCGTCCGCGAGAAGCGGGCGCAGCAGCGGGTGTGCCGGCTCAGGCCGGAGGCGCTGAAGACGGCCAGCGAATGGATCGAGCAGAACCGGCGCATGTGGGAAGAGCGGTTCGACCGCCTGGATGCCTATTTGCGTGAGCTTCAAGGGAAGGAGAACGACGATGGCAATGGCTAACGCAGCGATGAAGCATGACGATCGCGTGCTGGTGATCGAACGCATGTTCGATGCGCCACGCACACTGGTGTGGAAGGCCTTCACCGATCCGACGCACATGGTCGCGTGGATGGGGCCACGCGATCATCCATCGGTACTTCACGAGGCCGATGTGCGGCCCGGCGGCAAATGGCGCGGACGTTTGCGCGCTGTCGATGGCAGCCGGGAACTTGGCCAGGGCGGCGAGTATCACGAAGTGCGCGAACCCGAACGCCTCGCCTTCACCTTCTATTGGGATCAGGACGACGGCTCGCGCGGACCCGAGACGCTGGTGGAAATCGATTTCGCAGAACGCGGCGGCAAGACTCTGATGACGTTCCGCCAGGGCGTGTTCGACACGTCCCCCAATCGCGACGGCCACAATCGTGGCTGGAACAGCACGTTCGACCGGCTGGCCGACTATCTCGCAGCGCAAGGAGCCCAGTCATGAGCGCGAGCGCAAAACAGACAATTCACGACGACCGCGTGCTGACCGTGACGCGCATGTTCGATGCACCGCGCGAAAGGGTGTGGCAGGCGTGGATCGACTTCAATCATGCGCATCATTTCGACGGCCCGCCGGGACATCCGATGAAGTCAATGCGGTCGGATCTCCGCGTGGGCGGAGCGTGGCGCAACGTGATGCGGCACGACGGCAGGGAGCTTCCGCAGAGCGGCGTCTATCGCGAGGTCAAGGCCCCAGACACGCTGTCCTTCACCTTCGCATGGGAGGAGGACGACGGCCGCCGCGGGCCCGAAACGCTGGTGACGGTGAGCTGCGAGGAAGTCGGGCCGGGCAAGACGCGCCTGACCTTGCAGCAGGGCGTGTTCCAGACGACGCAGACCCGCGATGGGCATCGCCAGGGCTGGAACCGGATGCTGGACACCTTTCAAGAATTTGTCGCCGGACGGCAGTAGTAAACTCAGAAGAAGGAACGGGGTGATGGCTCTCGAACGCGAAGTGAAAATCGTCCGCACCTTCAACGCGCCGCGCACGCTGGTGTGGAAGGCGTGGACCGACCCTGCGCATGTTGCGCAATGGTGGGGACCGCGCGGCTTCACCAATCCGGTGTGCGAGTGGGATGCGCGGCCCGGCGGGCGTCTGCAGGTGGTGATGCGGGCGTCCGACGAGATCGCGAAGATGATCGGCCGCGCCGATCATCCGATGACGGGCGAATTCACCGAAGTGATCCCGATGGAGCGCCTGGCTTTCGTCAGCAGCGCGCTCGACGAGAACGGCAAAACCGTGCTTGAGGCGCTCACCACTGTTCATCTCACTGAGCGCGGCGACAAAACCGACATGGTGTTGCACGCGAGCGGGAAGGGCTTCGCGGAGATCGCCGCGCGCATGCTGGAGGGCATGGAGGCTGGCTGGATGCAGAGCATCGACAAACTGGGTGAGCTGATCGATGCGAACTCCGGCACGCCCGAATTCACCATCAGGCGTACGTTCAATGCATCGCGCGACGCGGTGTGGAAGGCGTATTCCGATGTGGACGCCCTCTCGAAATGGTGGGGGCCGAAGGGGTTCGAGTGGATCGATGGCAAGCTCGATTTCCGGCCGGGCGGCATCTTCCACTACGGCATGCGCTCGCCGACAGGCGAGGAGATGTGGGGCAAGTTCGTCTATCGCGAAATCGCGGCGCCCGAGCGTCTCGTCTTCATAAACTCATTTTCCGATCGCGCCGGCAACACCGTGCGTGCGCCGTTCGCGGAAGACTGGCCGCTGGAAGTGCTGAACGTGCTCACCTTCACGGA
>DASXGS010000087.1:0-11309 GCA_036488975.1 Rhizomicrobium sp.
AGGATGATTTCCGAATTGCCGGTGCCCTTGAACTCTTCGAAGATCACCTCATCCATGCGGCTGCCGGTATCGATCAGCGCCGTGGAAATGATGGTGAGCGAGCCGCCTTCCTCGATGTTTCGCGCCGCGCCGAAGAAGCGCTTCGGCCGCTGCAGCGCGTTGGCGTCGACGCCGCCGGTCAACACCTTGCCGGATGAAGGGACAACCGTGTTGTAGGCGCGGCCGAGTCGGGTGATCGAATCCAACAGGATCACCACGTCGCGCTTGTGCTCGACGAGGCGCTTCGCCTTCTCGATCACCATTTCGGCCACCTGAACGTGGCGCGATGCCGGCTCGTCGAAGGTGGAAGAAATCACTTCGCCCTTCACCGAGCGCTGCATGTCGGTCACTTCCTCCGGCCGCTCGTCGATCAAAAGAACGATCAGGAAGATTTCCGGGTGGTTGGCTGAAATTGCCTTGGCGATATTCTGCAAAATCACGGTCTTGCCGGTGCGGGGCTGCGCGGTGATCAGGGCGCGCTGGCCCATGCCTTGCGGCGACACGATATCGATCACCCGCCCTGTCTTGTCTTTGAGGGTCGGATCGTCGATCTCCATCTTCAGCCATCGGGTGGGATAGAGTGGCGTCAGGTTGTCGAAATGGACCTTGTGCCGGATGTTCTCGGGATCCTCGAAATTGATGGACGAAACCTTCAGTAGCGCGAAGTACCGCTCGCCATCCTTGGGGGAACGGATCGGCCCTTCCACGGTGTCGCCGGTGCGTAGCCCGAAACGGCGGATCTGAGACGGGCTGACGTAGATGTCATCCGGTCCCGGCAGGTAGTTGGATTCCGGCGAGCGCAGGAAGCCGAACCCGTCCTGCAGGGTTTCCACCACACCCTCGCCGGTGATCTCGACATCACGCTCGGCCAACTCCTTGAGGATGGCGAACAGCATGTCCTGCTTGCGCATGGAGGAAGCGTTCTCGATCTCGAGTTCTTCGGCAAAGGCGAGCAAATCGGTGGGAGACTTGGACTTGAGGTCCTTGAGCTTCATGGCCTGGAGGCCGTCCTGGATGGTCATGGGATGCCTGAAATGAGGGTTTGGCGGGATGCTCTCCAGAAGTTTCGGCGGGCGCGGAAGACGTCCGGCAAAGCTTCGTGGGATTGGTCGCTGCCGCGCCGGCTACCCGGATAGGGTTCGCGTGAACACCACGCGGATCGCCTGGCGGCTTCGGATGGGGAACTAACGTCTTATAGCGCGATTTGGTGCCGCTGCAAAGTCCCTTCAAGCCCTCAGAACGGCTGAACGATGACCAAAATGACAATAAATACCATCAACACTGCCGGCACCTCGTTCCAGATGCGATAGAAGCGCGCCGGCCGCGTGTTGCGGTCGAGTTCGAAATCCTTGCGCCAGCGGCTGAACAGGTGATGGGCGAGGGTGAGACCGAGCACCAGCACGAACTTCACCTGCAGCCAGCGGTCTTCGTAGGCGCCGGTCAGCCACGCAAGTGTCGGCCCCAAGATCCAAACGGCGATTAGTGCCGGGTTCATGATCGAGCGCAGCAGCTTGCGCTCCATCACCTTGAAGCGTTCGGACTCCGGGGAGCCCGGCTGTGTTTCGGTGTGGTACACAAAGAGCCGCGGCAGGTAGAGCAGGCCGCTCATCCAGGCGATCACCGCGATCACATGAAAGGCCTTGATCCAGTCGATGTAGTTGGACAGGAGGCTTCGCAATCCCTCAAACATCTCCCCTCCGATATCCACAGCGCGTAAGGCTTGCGGGGCAAATTCGCCCTTCGGCGCACGTCACCACAGCTTCCCCCTCTGCCGCACGCATCACCAGCCCCGCCAGCGCGTCGACGAAACGCGGATGGGTGCCAACAGTGGGCACGCGCAGATAATGCGGCACGCCGGATTCGCTGGCGAGCCTCGCATATTCGATGTCGAGTTCCACCAGCGTCTCGGAGTGCTCGGAGACGAAGGCGATCGGTGCCACGATTAGGCCCTTGCCCTCCATGCCCGCGCGGCGGATTTCAGCATCGGTTGCCGGCCCGATCCATTCCAGCGGCCCGACTCGGCTCTGGTAGCAGAGGCGCCAATCGAGCTGCGATATCCCCAGTCCGTCCACAATGGCCTGCGCCGTCTTCTCCACTTGCCATTGATATGGATCGCCGTTGGAAATGGTGCGTTTCGGCAATCCATGGGCCGATAGTAACAGGCGATAATCAACACCCGCTTGTCGCCTCGCGAGCACCTCCCCGAGCAACGCTGTTTCGGCGGCAATAAAGCCGTCCAGCCGCGGGTAGCAGCAGACGCGGGTCTGCGGCATCGATATTTGCGCACGATCCGCCGCACGCTCCCAATCGTCCAGCGAACTTCCACTCGTCGTGGTCGAGAACTGGGGATAAAGCGGTAGCAACACGATCTTGTCCGGTTGCCAGGCGCGGATTGCGGCCGCCGCCTCAGCCGCAAATGGTTTCCAGGCCCGCATGGCGACAAACGCTTTAGCCTCGTATCCGCTGCCTGCCAGCGCCGCTTCCAGCGCACGCGCCTGCGCTTCGGTTTCCTCCAGGATGGGCGAGCGCCCGCCGATCTTCTCGTAGATATCGCGTGCTATCGGGGCGCGTCGCTTCGCAACCCACCGGGCCAGTGGCTTCCGGACGAGAGTCGGGAGTGGCATCACCGCGCGGTCGGAAAACAGATTCCGGAGAAAGGGTTCAACCGACTCCAGAGAATCGGGTCCACCGAGATTGAACAGCACAACGGCGAGTTTCACCGCGCCGACCTGACCAGTCGCACCAGTTCCGCCACATGTTCCGGCGGCGTCTCTGGCACCACACCATGACCCAGATTGAAGATAAACTGCCGCCCGCGCGTGGCGTCCAAAATTTCCCCCACAGCACGGCCCATGGCCGAACCACCAGCAACCAACGCGAGCGGATCGAGATTGCCCTGCACGACCATATGCGCCGGCAATTGCTCGACAGCCCAACGCATGGGCACGGCGGTGTCCAGCGATACAGCATCGACGCCGGTGTGGGCTGCGTAGCGCCTGTATCCCTCAAGCGTACTCGCCCGCGGAAAACCGATGATGCGTGCGTCGGGCCGGGCTGTCCTCACCGCATCCACAATGCGCTTCGTGGGCACGATGACCCAATCTTCGTAAGCGCGCTCCGGCAGCCCCCCGGCCCAGCTGTCGAACAACTGCACGGCGTCGGCACCCGCTTCCAATTGCCGGATCAGATGAAAGGCCACACAATCCGCAACCCGTTCGAGCAACTGAGCGAACTCATCCGGCCTGCGATATCCCCACAGCTTTGCGGCACGCTGATCTGTGGAACCCGCCCCTTCCGCCAGATAGGTTGCGAGCGTCCACGGCGCACCCGCAAAGCCAAGCAGTGCGGTGCCCGGCTCAAGCCGTGCCTTCACCTCGCCAATCGCGGCATACACCGGTGCAAGGCGTTCCGCCCAACGGCCCTCATCATGTTCGAGGCTTTCAACGGAATTCACTGGCTCAAGAGTCGGTCCGCCATCCTCAAAGCGAACGGATCGCCCCATCGCGTACGGAACAACCAGAATATCCGAGAACAGAATCGCCGCATCGAAGCCGAACCGCTTGATTGGCTGCAGCGTGACCTCCGCCGCGAGCTCGGGTGTCATACACATGGTCCAGAACGAACCGGCTTTGGCCCGCAGCTCGCGGTATTCCGGCAGGTAGCGTCCGGCTTGTCGCATGAGCCAGAAAGGAGGAGGTTCAACCACCCGTCCGTTCAGCACAGAAAGCAGACCTCCTTCATCTTCCTTCAAAGAAGACTCCCTGATTTGATGAAGATGATGTTTGCCCTGTGAATCTGTGCACGGGATCGTGGTGGTCCGTCCGTCTAGGGCGGAAAGCCTTCGGACTCAAGGCAAGTGCGCCCGTCAGCCGTTCTGCGCTCTGTGGACGCTTCCCTAGGGTCAGCCCGAATCCGCGAACAGATGTTTGCGAGTGCGCGCCGGATGCTATGGAATGGTGCAGAACCGTTGAGCGCGGTTGTCCGTTTGAGGAGCGTTTGTGGGTAAGCTGTTTCATATTCACTTGGTATCCGACGCCACCGGCGAGACCTTGAACGCCATCGCCAAGGCGGCGACCGCCCAGTTCGAAGGTGTCGAGGTCAAGGACCATTTCTATGCCCTGGTGCGCAGCCAGCGGCAGTTGCAGCGGGTGATGGAGCACATCCGTGAAGAGCCCGGCTTGGTGTTCTTCACGGTGGTGAACCCGGAGCTGCGGCGCGAGCTCGAAAGCCAGTGTCGGCTGCTGGGCATCCCCTGTCAGGGCGTGCTGGATGCGCCAATCGCCACCTTGCGTAAATTTTTCGGGGACCTGGCGGAAACGCACAAGCCTGGCGGGCAGCACGAAGTCGACCAGCGCTATCTGCACCGCATCGAAGCGCTGAACTTCGCCATCGCACACGATGATGGCCAGTCGGCGGATATGTTGAATGATGCCGAAGTGGTGCTCATCGGCGCGAGCCGCACCTCCAAGACACCGACCTGCGTGTATCTGGCGATCCGCGGCGTGCGCGCGGCGAATGTGCCTTTGGTGCCCAACATCCCGCTGCCGCCCCAGCTGTTTAGCGCACGAAATCCGCTGGTGGTCGGGTTGTGGGCTTCGCCGGACCGGCTGGTGCAAATCCGGCGCCATCGATTGTCGGTGCTGGGCGAGGTGCGCGATACCTCCTATGTCGATCTCGAAACCGTGAGGGCGGAAGTTGCTGAAAGCCGCAAGCTGTTCGATCAATATGGCTGGCCGGCCATCGACGTATCGCGCCGCTCGGTCGAGGAAACCGCCGCCACGATCATGAATCTGCTGACGGAGCGGCAGGAAACCGCGGCATGACGCGGCTGGTGCTCGCTTCGGGAAGTCCCGTGCGTGCCCGCCTGCTGGAGGCCGCGGGCATACAGTTCGAGATTTCGCCCGCGCGAGTCGACGAAGACGCGGCAAAGGCCGCGCTGCTGGAGGAAGGAGCTTCGGCGCGCGATATCGCCGATGCGCTTGCCCAGATGAAGGCGTTGCGAAGGTCCATTTCAGATCCAGATGCGCTGGTATTGGGCGCCGATCAGATCCTGGAATTTCAGGGGGAGTGCGTCAGCAAATCGACCACGATGGCGGAAGCCGAAATCCTGCTGCGCCGGCTGAGGGGGAACGAGCATAAGCTTGTCTGTGCAACAGTACTGGCGCGCGGCGGCGAGATGCTCTGGCGGCATCTGGAAACCGCCACGCTGCGGATGCGCGATTTCAGCGATGCTTTTCTCCGCAGGTATCTCGATGCCGAAGGCAAGAACATCCTGGGCAGCGTGGGCTGCTATCATTTCGAAGGCCGCGGCGCGCAGCTCTTCGCGCGCATTGAGGGCGACTACTTCAGCATTCTCGGGTTGCCGCTAATTCCAGTCCTGGGTGCGCTGCGCGATTTCGGAGTGCTGGAGCCGTGAGTGCGCACAGACCGGCCACGCTCGCCGGTGTGATTGGCTGGCCCGTGCAGCATTCGCTGTCTCCCAAGCTGCATGGGTACTGGCTTCGCGAATACGGCATCGAAGGCGCCTATGTGCCGCTGCCGGTTGCGCCAGTGGATTTCTCCCGTGTCATTGACGGCCTGAGGCGCGCGGGATTCATGGGCGTGAATGTCACGATCCCGCATAAGCAGGCGGCGTTCGCGCTGGCGCACCGCCTCGACGGTGCGGCCCAGCGTACTGGTGCGGTAAACCTCCTGCTGTTCGCTGGGGGCGGCGAGATTGAGGGTCGAAACACAGATGTTCCAGGACTGTGCGCCAGTTTGCGCGAAGAACTTGGCGCTGACGTGGTGAAAGAAAAGGCCGCAGTCGTGCTCGGTGCCGGCGGCGCGGCGCGGGCGGTGGTGCTGGCGCTCTCCGAACTGGGCGCGCGGGAAGTGCGCATCGTCAATCGCAACGACGCGCGCGCGAGGACCCTGGCGGCAGACCTGCAACCACATATTGCGGCAGCGCTCGTCCCCGGCGGCTGGAGCGTCTGGCCGCAGGCCGCGGAAGGCGCGGCGCTGCTGGTGAATGCTACCAGTGCCGGCATGGCCGGCGCCCCGTCGCTGGAGATGTCGTTCGATACGCTGCCGCAAGGCGTTGCGTTTTGCGATTTGATCTACAATCCGCTTGAAACCGAACTGCTGAAGCAGGCGCGCGCGCGGGGACACAGGGCGATCAATGGCCTTGGGATGCTCATGTATCAGGCAGTGCCAGCTTTCGAGGCTTTGTTCGGTATGACGCCGACGGTGACGCCGCAGCTGCGGCGCGAGCTGGAACAGGCGCTGGCGCAATGAAACGCCCGTATCTTGTCGGCCTGACCGGCTCTATCGGCATGGGCAAGACCGAGACGGCGAAGATGTTCGCCCGCCTGGGCATCCCGGTATACGACGCCGACGCCGCAGTTCACCGGCTCTACGAACCCGGCGGCGCCGCCGTCGCCGAAATCGCAGCGGCATTTCCCGGCACAGTGGCGGACGGTCGCGTGGACCGCGGCGCACTGGCTGAACGCATCCGAGCCGAACCCGATAGACTGCAGCACCTCGAACGCATTGTGCATCCCCTTGTCGCGCATGAGCAGCGCATGTTCCTCGATCAAGCGGCGGCGGCGGGTGCCGAAATGGTGGTGCTCGATATCCCGTTACTGTTTGAAACGGGCGGGCATGCGCGGATGGATGCCGTTGTGGTTGTCTCGGCGCCCGAAGAGATACAGCGCGCCCGCGTGCTCACCCGATCTGGCATGACGTCCGAAAAGCTCGAGCACATCCTCGCCCGCCAGATGCCGGATGCAGAAAAGCGTGCACAAGCCCATTTCGTGGTTGAAACCGACAAGGGCTTGGACCACGCCTTCGCACAGGTGAAAGAGATCGTCGCGGCGCTGCACGAGCGCCGAAAGGGCAAGAGCGTTGCGTGAAATCGTCCTCGATACGGAAACCACCGGCCTCGACCCGGTGGACGGCCACCGCATCATCGAAATCGGCTGCGTGGAGCTCGACGATCAAATCCCAACCGGCCGCACGCTGCAATTCTATCTCAACCCCGAGCGTGCTGTCGGAGAGTCCTTTGCCATCCATGGCATCGGCGATGCGGACCTGACCGACAAGCCGCTGTTCGCGCATGTGGCGGACGAGCTGCTGGAGTTCCTCGGCGACGCACCCATCATCATGCACAATGCCGGCTTCGACCTGAAATTCCTCAATCATGAACTGCGGCGCACGGCGCGGCCCACCATTCCCTTCGGCCGCGCCATCGACACCATCGAAATCGCAAAAAGCAAAATTCCCGGCGCCCGCTATTCGCTGGATGAACTGTGCCGGCGTTTCGGCGTCGATCTCTCCAGCCGCGTCAAGCACGGCGCATTGCTGGATGCGCAGCTCACCGCGCAGATTTATCTTGAGCTGGTCGGCGGCCGGCAGACCCGCCTCATGCTTGCGCCGGTCGATGCCGCGGCTGCCATGGTCGCCAACGAAATCGTGGTGCCACGGCTGCGGCCCGAGCCGCTGCCGCCGCGCGTCACGCCGGAAGAACTCGCCATCCACGCCGCTTTTGTGGCGGCGGAGCTTGGCACCAACGCGGTCTGGAACTGGAACTAGACGATCGTCTGCATGCCTTGCTGCTCGGCGCTGGCCTGCCGCGCGCGATACAGCGCGGCGAAATCGATCGGCTCGACCATCAGCGGCGGCATCCCGCCGTCGCGAATGACATCGGCGACAATCCGCCGCGCGAAGGGAAACAGGATGTGCGGCCCTTCGATCAGGAGGAATTGCTGGATGATTTCCTCCGGCGCGTTCTGAATGCCGAACAGCCCCGCATACACGAGTTCGAGAAGAAACAGCGCCTTCTCCTCCGCCTTCGCGGTGACGCGCAGCTTCAGTTCCACCTCGAAGCGTTCTTGGTCCAGCCGCTTCGCCTGAAGATCCACGCCCAGATCGATTTGCGGCCGGGCGTTCATGCCGTTACCCGGCGCACCGGGGTTTTCGAAGGAAAGATCCTTCACGTATTGGCCCAGCACCTGAACCCGCACCTCCTGCGGCGGCGGCTGCCCGCCATTGCCGTTGGTCGGACCGGGAAAGGGATCGCTCATATGCAGGGCTCGCAGGGCTTGAAGGGCGGCGCGGGGCTAACACGGGGGCAGCCGCCTGACAAGGCTGAAGCCCTGCAATCAAATAGCAGTGGCTGACATGCCTTTGCCCTAAACCGGCGCGACACTCGCGCTGGACGGCTGTGGTGCCGAAGTCTAGGCTTGGCCGTTATCCCCCTCGGGCAAAAGTCGGGATCGTACGCGGTGAATTCGCAGCTCTTGTACATTCTTCTGCTCGCCACGGTGGCCGGGATCATTCTGTTCCGGCTGTACACAGTGCTGGGCCGGCGCACCGGCAATGAGCGGCCGCCGCAAGAACGCTTCGAACGTGCCGGCGGCGCGGCCGCAGAGCCGTCCAAGCCGGGCGACAATGTCGTTCTGCTGCCCGACCGCAGCGCGCGGCCGGAAACGGCCGAACCATCGGATCCGATGGCGCGCGGACTGCTTGACATCAAACTGGCAGACCGCAACTTCGACAGCGACCACTTCGTCGAAGGTGCGCGCCGCGCCTACGAGATGATCGTGACTGCCTTCGCCAAAGACGATCGCGATGCTTTGCGGCCGCTGCTGAGCGACGAGGTGTATACGGCCTTCGATCATGTGATCGCGGAACGCGAGGCGAAAAAAGAAAAGGTTGAGTTCACCTTCGTTGGCCTCCGCGAGGTGAAGATCGTGCATGCGGCACTGAAGAAGGATTTGGCGGAGGTCACCCTCTCCTTCGCTGCGCAATTCATTTCCGTGACCACGGATGCGGACGGCAAGCCCGTCGAAGGCGACAGCAAAACCGTGCGCGATGTGACCGATGTGTGGACCTTCGAGCGCAATGTTCGGGCGAGCGATCCGAACTGGCGGCTGGTGGCCACCTCCGGCGAGGCAGAGCCGCGGGCACATTGATGCCGCGCACCCGGCGGTCGCTCGCGCCATCTCTCATTCTTATCGTCGCCATCTTCGTTCTTGCCGCCGGATATTTTGTCTGGCGCACACTGAATCCCAACCGCCTTGGCCCGCCATCTGCTGCGGTTCCGGCCACGCTCGTTCCCGTGCGCTTTGCCGATCTGCCTGGCTGGCAGGGGGCCGATCCGCGCAACGCACTGGCGGCCTTCCTGCGCTCGTGCGATGCGCTCACCAAGAAGCCGGCGGACGAGCGGTTGGGCAGCAACGGCTATGCCGGCAGGGCCGGCGACTGGCAGGCTGTGTGCAAGCAGGTGCCGCGGCAAGTTGCGAATGCAGAGGCGGCGCGTGCCTTCTTTGAATTCCGCTTTGCGCCCGTGGAAGTGAAACGCGGCGACGATATGCCCGCGCTGTTCACCGGCTACTACGAGCCGGAACTGTCGGCGAGTCGCAAGAAGCAAGGCCCCTATACCGCCCCCATCTACGGTCTGCCGGACAATCTGGTGAGCGCCGAGCTGGGCGCGTTTCGGCCCGAATGGGAGGGCGAACGATTGTACGGCTGCGTCGACGGCCACCGCCTGCTGCCCTGTCCCACCCGTGCCGACATCGACGCACACGGGCTATCGAATGCGCCGGTGCTGGCGTACGCCGACGATCCGGTGGCGGTGTTCTTCCTTCACATCCAGGGCTCTGGCCGCGTGAAGCTGGATGACGGGCAGATGCTCCGCATCGCCTATGCCGGGCAGAACGGTCGAAAATATACGCCGATCGGCCGTGTGCTGTTGCAGCGGGGGCTGCTCGATCGCGCCAGCCTTTCCATGCAGGCGATCCGTGCCTGGATGAAGGCGCACGCGGATGAAGCGCAGGCGTTGATGGAAACCGACCAGTCGTATGTGTTCTTTCGCGAACAGCCAATCGGCGATGCAAAGCTCGGCAGTCCGGGCAGCGAAGCGGTACCGCTCACGCCGGGGGCAAGCCTGGCGGTGGACCAACACATTCACGCGCTCGGCACGCCGGTTTATGTTGCGGCCATGCGGCCCGATGCCAATCCGAAGCGTCCCGAGCGGAGCTTCGCCCAGCTGCTCGTGGCGCAGGACGCCGGCGGCGCTATCCGCGGGCCCGCGCGTGGCGATGTGTTCTGGGGCTTCGGCCTGGACGCTGAATCGATCGCCGGCCGCATGAAGGCCGAAGGCCGCATGTTCGTGCTGCTGCCCAGGGCGGTTGCCGCGCGCCTGCATGGGCCGACGACTTTGCGCGTGTCGTGAGGAAGCGCACCGCGACCGAAGAGGAGCGTGCGCTGTTCGAGGCGGTGTTGCGCGGCGCCGATCCCTCCGAACAGTCGGCCGCAAATTCGAAGCGAACTCCGGAAGCACAACAGGCGCCCAAGCCGCCACCGCCGCGCATTCGCCCCAGCGGCATCGACGGGCGCACGGCAGAACGGCTGCGCAAGGGCACCATTGAGCCTGATGCCAAACTCGACCTTCACGGCCTCACGGAAGAGGCGGCGCACCGCGCCCTTGCCACATTTCTGCGTGCCGCGGTCGCACGGGGCGCTCGACTGCTGCTGGTGGTCACCGGAAAAGGCCTCAAACCGTCGGCGCCGGATGAGCCGTTCGATCTCGAACTCGATCGCCGCACGCGCGGGGTGCTCAAAGTGATGGTGCCGCGCTGGCTGCAGGAACCGCAACTGGTGAGCCTCGTTGCCGATGTGCGCACCGCGCACCGCCGCCACGGTGGCAGCGGTGCGCTGTATGTGTATCTGCGCAAAGAGAACGCGCGCCCATGAAGCAGCATTTCTCCACGATTCGCGTCAACACGCGCGGGGTCGGCACCTACGAATTCACCGGCCAGGCGGAGTCGTTCGTTCGTGAATCTGAAATTCAACAGGGGCTACTCACCTGTTTCGTGCGGCACACGTCAGCATCGCTGATCATCCAGGAAAATGCCGATCCGGATGTTCAGCGCGATCTGGAGAGCTTTCTCGATCGACTCGTTTCGCGCGATGAAACGCTCTATCGCCACACCACGGAAGGGCCGGACGACATGCCGAGCCATATCCGCTCGATGCTGACGCAAACCTCGCTGTCTATTCCAGTGCAGAATGGACAGATGATCCTCGGCACCTGGCAGGGCCTGTATCTCTTCGAGCACCGCGATGCGCCGCACAGCCGCGAAATCGCGCTGCACATCATCGGCGCGTGATCAGAGCAGGCCCGCTTCCGAGGCGAGCGTCTTGAGGGACGTTTCGGGTCGCGCGCCATAATGCGAAATGACTTCCGCCGCTGCGAGCGAACCCAAGCGTCCCAATTCCGCGAGGCTCTT
>DASXGS010000106.1:0-2584 GCA_036488975.1 Rhizomicrobium sp.
GCAGATCGTCGCATTCGGAGATCGCACGGATCACCGCTCGGCCCATACGGCCTGCAGCGCCCGCCACCACGATGCGGAGCGGCTGCATCGTCACACCGAGATGTGCAAATTCGCGATGAAGGAGCCGGCAATGGCCTGTCCGAACCACGGAATCGCCGGAATCAGAATATAGGCGGCGACCCGTATCGCGGTGGGCTGGTCAAACGGCCATTCGCGGACATGCTCGATGCGCGCCTCGTAGGCGAGCAGCCCCTGAAGCCTGGCGGCCGCGGCGGCATCGTGCGGCGCCCGTGCACACGCATCCTGAATGGCGCGACGGATCGATTCGAGCTCCACGTGCTTGGCGGCCCGGATGCGCTGATGCACCCGCTCCATCGGCCGTATGAAAATCCAGATGCCCATCGCGGCGGCGAGCAGAAGGATCGCCAAGGTCAGGTTGTTCATGTTGTTGCCGACGAAGAACAGCAGGATCGCGCCGGCGACGCTGAACCAGATCAGCGCGCTGCGGGCACCGTGCCGGCCGATCACGTTCAGCGAATCGATGCGGAGCAGGTCGACGATGAGGCTTGAGTCTATGGAGCGTGCCCAAGTCTCGGTTGCGCGCGCGCTGTGCACAATGCCGCGGGCGAAGAGTGCGCACGTGAAGGCGTTGACCACCAGAAACCAGATGAACATTGCCGGTTTCTCGGCAAACAGTCCTCGTGGAACCAGCACGAGGCTTGGAACTGCGCCGAATAGAGCGCCGACAATTGTCGTAATCCGCAAGCGCCGCAATCCTGCGGCGTCGTACATCCAATGCTCCTGCCTGCAGTTCGGGATGACCGCGCACAGCGCCGCGTTGTCGGCAAAATCGCGGTTGCGGGCGTAACGCTGCATGCCGAGCGCGACGGTGACGAGAACAGCCAGGGTGAAAGCCGGCCAGACACCCCCGTTCAGGCTCCAGCCCGCCCCGGTATGGATGAACGGCGGATAGCGATCGATCGCCAGCGCGATCGCAAAGCTGCCGACCAATCCCAGGAAGATCAGCAAGGTCGTGACAAGCGTGCCAAACGGCGAGGCGGCGTAGAGCATCTGCTCGAAAATCCGCCGCTCGGCAGGTAGCGGGGCAGCGAGGGGCAGGGCGGTTTCGCTCATGCACCCAAGCTTTGCGCCGTGGGGGCTGCTTGTCGAGAGGCCGCGCCTAGGGGGACTCGGGCCGCGACACTGTCACCATAGCCGGACGCAGCAGGCGATCCCCAATTCTGTAGCCCGTCTGCACCACGTTCACGATCGAGCCGGGTGGTTTACCTTCGCCCGGAACTTGCGCAATCGCCTGATGGAAATTGGGATCGAACTTGCCCTCCGACGTGTCGATCGGCTTCACGCCATGCCGCTCGAGCGTGGCGAGCAGCTGCCTTTCCGTCGCTTCTACGCCTTCGATCACCGCCTTCACCTGAGGGCTGGCGCTTTCGCGCGCGTCCGCCGGACAGGCCTCGATGGCGCGAGCGAAATTGTCGGCCACGGCCAGGATGTCCCGCGCGAAGCCAGCGATGGCGTACTGCGAGGCATCGCTGCGGTCTCGTTCGGCGCGGCGGCGGGTGTTTTCCGTATCGGCCAGCGCCCTGAGCAGCCGATCCCGCAGCTCGGCGTTTTCAGTTTTCAGCGTCGATAGCTCATCGCCCTCCGGCGCCCCGGAATCGTTGGCGGGCTGGCTCTCCGGGATGTAGTCCTGATCGTCGCTCATCTTCTTCCAAACGTTTCAGGCCAGCAATCGGCCAACCACCTTGGCCGTGTGGTCCACCATGGGGATGATCCGTCCGTAATTCAGCCGCGTCGGCCCCAACACGCCAATCACGCCGATCACCTTGCCCTGCGCATTCGCATACGGCGCAGCGACGATCGAAGAACCGGAGAGGCTGAACAGCCGGTTCTCCGAACCGATGAAAATCTTCACGCCATCGCCGAGCTGCGCCAGCTCCAGCAGACGGATCAGATCGTTCTTGCGCTCGATATCCTCGAACAGCATGCGCACGCGCGCGAGATCGGTTTGCGCTTCCACCGTGTCGAGCAGGTGCGAGGCGCCGCGCACAATCAGCACCTTGTCATCTTCGCTCTTTTCGGAGTGCGGCGTGACCGCGAGGGTCGCCAATCCTTCCGCAACGATCTTGGCGGTGAGGCGATCCAGTTCCGCGCGCTCACCATCCAGCTCGGCAAGGACTTCGTCGCGGGCGGATTCGAGCGTGCGGCCGCGCAGCCTTGCATTGAGATAGTTGGAAGCTTCGGTGAGTGCCGACACCGGCAGCCCCAGCGGCGTATCGATCAGGCGGTTTTCCACCTGCCCGTCTTCCGTCACGATCACGACCAGCGCCTTGCCCGGCGCCACGCCGACGAACTCGATATGCTTGAGCGCGCTCTCCTGTTTCGGCGCCACCACAAGCCCGGCGCAACGCGACAATCCCGACAGCATCATCGTGGCTTGGGTGAGCACGTCCTCAAGCCCGCGCGCCTGTCCGGTGATCCGTGCCTCGATCGCGGCACGCTCGCCGGGCGCCAATTCGCCGATTTCCAGCAGCCCATCCACGAACAGCCGCAACCCCTTTTCCGT
>DASXGS010000112.1:0-3518 GCA_036488975.1 Rhizomicrobium sp.
GCGGCCGGCGGCTTGCCGGCGCTGATCGGCCGCTCGCGGGCGAATTTCCATGCGCTGTCGAACTGGGTGCGCGAGAGCGACTGGGTGGATTTCCTCGCCCGCGATCCGCGCGCGCGTTCCAACACGTCCGTGTGCCTTCAACTCACCCATCCCGCTTTCACACGGCTCGACGAGGCCGCGCAACGCGACATGGTGAAGAAATTCGTCGCCCTGCTGGAACAGGAACACGCTGCCTACGATGTCGGCGGACATGCCAATGCGCCGCCCGGCTTGCGCGTCTGGTGCGGCGCCACGGTCGAGTCGGCCGATGTCGAAGCGCTTACGCCCTGGCTCGACTGGGCTTGGGCAGAAGTGAGGGCCTGAACGATGCCCCGCGTTCTGATTGCTGACAAGCTTTCGCCCGCTGCACTTTCCATCTTCAAGGAGCGCGGAGTCGACGCCGACGTGAAGCCGGGGTTGAGCAAAGATGAATTGCTGAGCATCGTCGGCGACTATGACGGCGTGGCCGTACGCTCGGCGACGAAGATCACGACCGACGTCATCCGGGTCGCAAAAAACTTGAAGGTGGTGGGCCGCGCGGGAATCGGCGTGGACAATATCGATGTTCCTGCCGCGACCGCCGCCGGCGTCATCGTGATGAACACGCCATTCGGAAACTCCATCACCACCGCCGAGCACGCCATCGCTCTGATGATGGCGCTCGCACGCGAACTGCCGTCTGCCAACGCCTCCACCCATGCGGGCAAATGGGAGAAGAACCGGTTCCTCGGCAGTGAGCTCTACGGCAAGATCCTGGGGCTGATCGGCGCCGGCAACATCGGATCCATCGTGGCGGATCGCGCCAAGGGCCTGAAGATGAAGGTGATCGCCTACGATCCCTACCTCTCGCCCGAGCGTGCCGTCGATCTCGGCATCGAAAAGGTCGAGCTGAACGATCTGCTGGCGCGCGCCGATTTCGTCTCGCTGCACACCCCGCTTACCAATGAGACGCGCAACATCATCTCCGCCGATGCGATCCACCGCATGAAGAAGGGCGCTCGCCTGATCAATTGCGCGCGCGGCGGACTGGTGGACGAAGCGGCACTGAAGGCGGCGCTCGATTCCGGCCATCTCGCAGGCGCGGCACTCGACGTGTTCGAGGAAGAACCCGCGAAATCGCACATTTTGTTCGGGCACGAGAAGGTGATCGCCACCCCCCATCTCGGCGCTTCCACACTGGAAGCGCAGGAGAACGTGGCGCTGCAGGTGGCGGAACAAATCTCGGATTATCTGCTCACCGGCGCCATCGTGAATGCGCTGAACATGCCGGCGATCACCGCCGAAGAAGCACAAAAAGTGCGGCCGTGGATCACGTTGGCTGAAAAGCTCGGCGCGTTTGCCGGCCAACTCACGGAAACCAGCGTGCAATCGGTGGAAATCCTCTACGAAGGCACCACGGCCGAACTCAACACGCGGGCGCTGACGCAGGCCGCACTCGCGGGTCTGCTGAAACCCGTGCTGTCCGACGTGAATATGGTCAATGCGCCCGTGATCGCGCGCGAGCGCGGCATCAAACTCAGCGAAACGCGCCGCGGTCGACAAGGAATTTATGAAGGCTACATCAAGCTCACCGCCACGCTCGCCGACGGCTCAACGCGCCGGGTTGCCGGTACGGTGTTCTCCGACGGGCGACCGCGGCTCATCCAGGTGAAAGACATCAACCTCGATGCCGAATTCGCGCCGCACATCCTGTATGTGATCAACGAGGACAAGCCCGGCTTCATCGGCCGCCTCGGAACTTTGCTGGGCGATGCGAGGGTGAACATCGCCTCGTTTGCGCTCGGCCGAAGCGCCCCAGGCGCGGATGCCATCGCACTGGTGGAAGTGGACGGTGGCGTGACCGAAACGGTGCTCGAGGAAATCCGTCGGCTGCCCCAGGTGAAGCAGGCGAACGCGCTGGCGTTCTGAGCTTGCAAACCTGCGCGGCGAGCCCCACGTTTTGCTCTGACGCGAAATGGGGCGCCAATGATCGCGGGCATCTGGCCGGATACGGCCGTCTATCTCGTCTGGGACTTCTGGATCGTGACCTGGATTGCGGCGGCGATCTGGTCCAACCGCACACTGAAGCGCGCCGGCTTCTCGCGCGAATGGCCGTACCGCCTCCTCGCACTTACCGGTTTCGTGCTGCTGTTTGCCTCACCGATCTACGTCGCGCGCGGCCATTGGCACTTTGGACCACCGCCGGGAATCCTCGGCGCCCACTTGTGGCCTTACCCGCCCCTCGTCATTGGATGGGCGATGGTTGTGGTTGCCGGGCTTGGCATCGCCTTCGCCTGGTGGGCGCGTATCTATCTGGGCCGCCTGTGGTCCGGCTCCATCACCCGCAAGGAAGAACACCGCGTGGTCGATAAGGGGCCTTATGCCCTCGTGCGCCACCCGATCTACACGGGGCTGCTCACAGCCGCTGTGGCCACTGCCATTGCCGTCGGCGAAGTGCACACAGCGGTGGGCGCCCTTTTCCTCATCGTCGCTTACTGGATGAAGGCAAAGCTGGAAGAACGCTTCCTGCGCGAAGAGCTCGGCCCCGAGGCATACGATTCGTACCGCCGCCGCGTGCCCATGCTGGTGCCGTTCGGGCCGAAAGCCGCCTGACACCAGCGTCCCGTTCGGGCTATAAGTGGTTACCGGCCTTCGCTCGCGCAGGCGAGCTAGGCCGCCGCGCCGAAGCCTCCTGGCGAAGGCGGGCTGGTTCTCGCGAGCTACGGCCGGCAAGCCGTGCCTCAACATCCGGGTACGGACTAATGAGCAATGTGGCCGTTATCGGCGCCCAGTGGGGCGACGAAGGCAAAGGCAAGATCGTCGATTGGCTGAGCGCGCGTGCCGATGTGGTGGTGCGGTTTCAGGGCGGCCATAACGCCGGCCACACGTTGGTCATCGATGGCGTCACCTACAAACTAAGCTTGCTGCCGTCCGGCGTGGTACGGCCCGGCAAGCTTTCGGTGATCGGCAATGGTGTAGTGGTCGATCCGTGGGCGTTTGCGGATGAAATCGAACGGGTGCGATCGCTCGGCGTGGCAATTTCACCGGACACACTGCTGGTTGCCGAGAACGCGCCGCTCATCCTGCCGCTGCACCGCGACCTCGATGTCGCGCGCGAATCTTCAAACAGTGTGCAGCGCATCGGCACGACGAAACGCGGCATTGGACCCGCCTACGAAGACAAGGTCGGCCGCCGCGCGCTGCGTGTCATCGATCTACACGATTTTGAATCGCTGCCTGCGAAAATCGATCGCCTGCTCGCACACCACAACGCATTGCGCCGGGGCATGGGACTCGCAGAAATCGATGCTACCCACCTTCTAGAATCGCTGCAGGAGGTCGCGCCCAAAATCCTGCCGTACGCGAGATGCGCCTGGCGAACGCTCGACACAGCTCGCCGCGACGGCAAGCGCATTCTGTTCGAAGGCGCTCAGGCCGTACTGCTCGACATCGACCACGGCACTTACCCTTTCGTTACTTCCTCCAACACGGTGGCCGGA
>DASXGS010000114.1:0-23446 GCA_036488975.1 Rhizomicrobium sp.
GACAGCCTGTCGAAGGCCATTCGCAACGCCGCAAATGACCTCGACGAGGAAATCCCGCAGGCCGCGAGCTACGTCAACGCGGCCGCCAGCCAGCTGGATCGCGTCTCCAGTCTTCTGCGCGACAACAGCGTGGAAGAGCTCATGGGCAAGGCCACCGATCTGGCCGAAGAGCGGCCCGTGGTGTTTGTTGCGGGTGCCCTCGCCATTGGCTTTGTCCTCGCACGCCTGCTTAGGGCGACGCCGACGACTTACGAAGACGAGGACGACAACCAGCTGAGCGAGAATGTATGAGCCCTGACCGGGGGATTGGCGTCATCTTCTCCGATCTCCTCGGTGAGGTCTCGGGTCTGGTGCGCAATGAAATCCGCCTCGCCAAGGCGGAGTTCACGCAAACCGTGCGCCGCATGCTCTTGGGGCTGGTGCTCGCGGTCGTCGGCATCTTTGTGCTGATCCTGGCCGTGGTGTTTCTGCTTGAGGCTGCGGCGGGCGGGTTGATGCTGCTTGGCCTTAACTTCGCGCTGTCCACGCTGCTCGTCGGCATCGGTGCGCTGCTTGCCGGCGGCCTGCTGATGTGGCTCGGCATCGGCCGGTTGAAGATCGGAAGACTGTCGAAGTCCAGAACGGCCGAACAACTGAAGAAGGATGCCGCGGTTGTCGGCGTGCGCGCTGCATGAGCGACACGCCCGAGGACATCCTCCAGGAATCGCAACAGCGCCGCGCCAACGTTGCCCAGCTGATCGAGGAGCTGCGCGACCACGTAACGCCCGCTGAGATCGTCAATCAGGTGATCGGTGTCGATGGCGGCCAGGAGATCGCGCGTTTTGTCGGCCGCCAGTTGCGGCAGCAGGTGCAGAGAAATCCTATTCCGGTGGCGGTTATTGGCGTCGGGATGGCGTGGTTGCTGTTTGCAAATGCGCTGCGCCGTCACCGCGAAATCCCGCTGCACGACGGTCTCGATTACAACTATGAGCTTTACGACGAATATGCCGATCGCTCGGTGCGCCTGATCGCCGGAGCGCGGCGCATTATCCGACATTTTTCCGAAGGGGCTGCAAGACCAAGGGGGTTCAACGTGTCAGCACAGGAGGTAGAAATGCCACAGACCAGTTCGGACAACGGCACCGAGGGGCGCCGAGAGCGCAACAGCACCGCAATGGACAACGACGTTCAGGTTGGAGAATCCGCTCTTCAGAACCGCGAAAATGACGGCGGTAGCCAGGCCGGCTTTTTGAACCGGACGCTCCAGAAGGGCCGCGATGCGGCAACCGGACTCGCCCAAGCTGCGTTGCACAAATCCGGAGAGGCTTTCGGCGATGCAAAAGAGGCGGTGGGCCAGACGGCCTCTTCCCTCATGGAAAGGACAAACGAGATGGCAACACGGACGAAGCGCGCGGTAGGAAGGCAGGCAAGCCAGGCCGGCTCCGGTATCGGCCAACTGGCGCGGGAGCAACCGCTTATGGTGGCGGGCGTCGGGTTCGCCCTGGGCGTCGCCTTGGGCCTGCTCATCCCCCTCTCGCGGGCAGAACGCGAAGTGCTTGGCGAACAGGCGGAAAAGCTGAAGGACAAGGCAAGCGAACTGGCGAGCGAAGGCTACGAGCGCGCCAAAGGCGTCGCGCAGCGCGCCTACGATGCCGCGAGCGAGACGATCAAGAGCGAAGCGGAAAATCAGGGAGTGACCGGAGGCCAATCCGGCCAGTCCACCAGCGGGTCGGAAAATGGCGGGGATACCGGCTCGGCCACCTATCGTCACTGACGAGGCCTATTACCGGCGAGCCGCGGCCGATTGGAAGCCGCGGCTCGCCTCTGCCGCACTGGCCGCGGCATTGCTGGCGCTGGGCGTCGGCAAACACAGAGGTGCCCCTCGCGCCGTATCGCGGCCATCGCGTGAAGCAGCACGGCTGACAGCCAAGCAGTTCGTGCTCTCTCTCTATCAACGGATCTCGGATGATCGCGTGGTGGCGATTTCGGCGGGCGTCACCTTTTTCATTTTGCTTGCCATCTTCCCCGGCACGGCTGCGATCATGTCGATTTACGGCCTGTTCGCCGACACCAGCTCGTTCCACGGCGATCTGTCGTCGCTGTCCCGAATTCTTCCGGGCGGCGCGATTGCGGTTCTCAGCGAGCAGATAAAGAGCTTGGCGGCACACCATCAGAAGGCACTCGGCCTTACCGCCATCGGCGGCATCCTATTTTCCATCTGGAGCGCCAATGCCGGGATCAAATCGCTGTTCGATGCACTCAACATCGTGTTGAAGGAGAAAGAAACCCGTGGGTTCATCAAGCTCAATGCGGTGTCGCTTGCCTTCACCGGCGGCATGCTGGCGTTCGTCCTGCTGGCCATTGTGGCAATGGCGGGTATTCCAGCCTTTCTCCAAACGGTCCCGTGGAGCGGCGCGCTCGAGTTGTTGATTGCCATGGCTCGATGGCCCCTCATTTGGGCGGTGCTCGCGCTTGGCATTGCGCTCCTCTACCGATTCGGGCCGGGCTGCAACGACATTCCTTGGCGCTGGATCAGCTGGGGCAGCGGCACCGCGGCCTTCCTTTGGCTGATCGCGTCGATGGGCTTTTCGTACTACGCGGCCAACTACGGCAGCTTCAACAAGACCTACGGCTCGCTGGGTGCCGGCATAGGTTTCATGACGTGGATATGGATTTCGGTGATCGCCATTCTCGTTGGCGAGGAAGTGAACGAAATCCTCGATACGAACGAGAAGCCGGAGAAGCAAGGCAAATCCCATCCCCTCGGCGTGGAAGGCGCCGCCAACGCGCGCACCCGCACCGATGCGGCACTCATCTAGCGCAGACGCCGGAGCTTCGCCGTGATCGATTTTTCCGGCCGCAATGGCTCGCTCGAGATCTTCGGGGTGAATCTCGTGGGCGTCAGTCCCGAGAATGGCCGCAAGCTTGGAATGACCGTGGCGGTGCTGGTGGTGGTGCCGCTGATCGGCTGGGCGATCTCGAAGCTGATTTCGCTGACCGGCCGCGTCACCGACAAGCGCATCGCCTTCTGGACCAAGCAGGGCACCAGTCTCTTGGTCGCGGTGATTGTCATCCTGATGCTGATCTCCATCTGGTTCGACAATCCGAACCGGCTTGCGACAGTCCTCGGGCTCGTCACCGCCGGCGTCGCCATCGCAATGCAGCGTGTCATCACCTCCATCGCCGGGTATTTTCTGATTCTGCGCGGCAAGCTGTTTAACCTCGGCGACCGTATCGTCATCGGCGGCGTACGCGGCGATGTAGTCGACCTGTCCTTTCTGCAGACCACGGTGATGGAGATGGGTGAGTCAAAGGCCGAACAACCAGACAGCCCCGCCGCGTGGGTACGAAGCCGCCAGTACACCGGACGGCTGGTAACCGTTTCAAACGCCGTCATTTTCGATCAGCCGGTGTACAACTACACCCGCGAGTTTCCTTTCATTTTCGAGGAAATCGCGATTCCCATCCCATACGATTCCGACACGGCCAAGGCCGAGGAGATCATCCTCGCCGCGGCAGAAAAGCACGCGATGAAATTCACCGAGATGGAGCAGGACGCGATCCAGGAACTCCGGCGGCGGTATTTTCTCGGCAGCGAAAATCCGGGCCCGCGGGTCTATTGGCGACTAACCGACAACTGGATTGAGATGAGTGTGCGGTTCGTAGTACCCGATCATGGCGTGCGCGGCATCAAGGATGCCATGAGCCGCGAGATCATCGCCAACCTCAAAGCTGAGGGCCTCGGCATCGCATCAGGCACCTATCAGATCGTCGGCATGCCGAAGCTGCAGGTCGCCCTTTTGGCGGATCGTAGCGTCGCCGGTCAGGCTCCCTGAGCGTAGCCCGCGCAGAGCGGGTTACGGCTACCTGATAGATGAGTTTCCAATTTCCTCCAATATTGAGCCAGCCTTGTCGGTCCGCTAATCTGCATATACTTGGACAATTCTGGAGCACATTTTGGAACAGAAGAGCGGTACAGAAGTGCCGGCCAAGTGGTCGGAACGGGTGCGCACTGCCCTGGAAGTCCGCTCCTTTGCAATCGCAGACGCGCGCTTTGAGCGGGGTCAGCGCTGGATTGGGCCCTCCGGTCATATGCTCGAGTTCACTCAGGAGGGAAATCTGGAGTTGCGGGGGCCGACGGCGCAGTTGTTATGGCAAAGCAAAACCTCCGCCGGCAACGCAGCTGCACTGATTCTTAAAATGAACGGCGAACTGGTGATCGTTGACTGGCGAGGTTATCCGCTTTGGTCCACGGGCACGGCAGGCAATGAGGGCGCCTTTCTTGCCCTCCAGCGCGACGGCAACCTCGTGCTCTACTCCGCGGAAATGACGGCGCTGTGGGAAACCGGAACGGCCGTGGCCTGACAGCCGGCTGTGAGGGGTGAAGAGAACGCAACCGGCTGGTGTCCTCCTAAATCGCAACTTTTCGCAAGCCTCCCGCGTTCTCGTGCTGCAACTGCCTGCGAACGCGAATTCGGGAGCCACGCTATGTCTGGTCTTATCTACCTCGTCGGCCTGATCGTTGTGATTCTGGCCATCCTGTCGTTCTTCGGCCTGCGCTAGACCGCGGGGAGAAGAGCGATGGCCATCGTTGAGGACCGCCCGGGAGCGGTTGTTCGGATATCCGACGTCCACTGGAGCGCGGTGATCGCCGGCGCCATTGCGGCAGCCGCCTTGTCCGTGGTGTTGCTCGCCTTCGGTACCGGCATCGGCTTGGGCGTGAGTTCCGCCTCGCCTACCTGGCGCGATACATCGTTCGCGCTGTGGTTCCTGTCCGGTTTGTATCTGGTGTTCGTGTCGCTGATCAGTTTCGGCTTCGGCGGCTATGTGGCCGGACGCATGCGAGAGCGCATCGCCACGGTTTCGGCGGCCGATGAAACGGAATTTCGCGACGGCATGCACGGGTTGCTCTCATGGGCACTGGCCGTGGTCATTGCCGCAGTACTGGCGATTGGCGCTTCGCACGCGGTTGCGCCGATTGCGGCGCCGGGCGGCGGCAACGCCGGGCCGTCTGCGTCGGTAGCGGGGGAAAACACCATTGCCTACGAACTCGACCAGCTGTTCCGCTCGGACAGGCCTTTGCCGACGGAATACAGCGAGCCCGCGCGCGCAGAAGCGGGGCGTATCCTTCTGACCTCGTCAGGTCACAGTGGTGTGTCGCAGGAGGACCGCGATTACCTCGTGCAGTTGGTCTCCACGCGCGCCCGCGTGACGCCGCAAGAAGCCGATGCGCGTGTGAGCAAGGTCATTCCCCGTGCCCACGACGCGCTGCGGCGCGCACGCCAGGCCGGTGTGTTGATCGCCTTCCTTTCCGCTGTAGCGCTGATCCTTGGCGCAGCAGTGTCGTGGTACGCCGCCTGCGAGGGCGGGCGTGAGCGCGAAATCGGCGGACCGTCCTGGCTGTGGCGCACGCGAGTGGCGCGGCGGCCCTAATCCGGAATTGAAACGCTTCCTCGCCTCTGCCGCAGCCGTGCTGTGCCTCGGCTGCGGCGGCGCGCATGCGGACGACCTCGCCGATATCCGCGCGGTCCGTTCGCTGGCCGCAGAAGCTGCGCAAGTCATCCGGCTTGAAACAGAGCACCGCGTGACCGGCATTTACGCGCGCGAAATGAAGGACTCCGCTCGCGACGAACTGGGCAACGAGGCGGAAAGCGCAGCCACGCGGCGAGTCAAAGCAACGGCCCTACAGGCAATCACTGCAGTCGACAAAAACGATATCGCCGCGCTTGAACGCATCGTGCGCCAACTCTTCGCCATGGAAGGGGAGCATGGGCGGGCTGATTGAAATCACCCTCGGCATCATGACGGCCGTCGGCGGCTTCGTGGATGTTAGCGAGCTCGTGTTCGCTGCACAGGCCGGCTCGCGTTTTGGCTTCGCGCTGATCTGGGTGTTCGCGTTCTCCACAATTGGGATCGGTTGCTACGGCGAGATGAGCGGGCGCATTGCGGCAGTCGCCAAGCAGCCAGTGTTCAATCTCATGCGCCAGCGGCTGGGCCTGCGCTATGGACTACCGACGCTTTTCGCCTCAAGCATCGTGAACACCATCACGTGCGCCGCGGAAATCGGCGGCACCGCGCTGGTGTTGCAACTGCTCACCGGCGGGCCGTACTGGCTGCTCGCTATCGCAAGCACGCTCGTCCTGATCGTGGTGATCTGGGTGCTGCCCTTCAAATGGATCGAGCGCTCATTCGGCATTCTCGGGCTGTTCATGATCGCATTTGCCGTTGCGACCGTACGCATCCATCCCGACTGGCACGGCGCGGCACGCGGTTTCATCCCGCAAATTCCGCTGACATTGCCGACCAAAGATCTCGTCGTGTTTGGCTATTTCGCCGTGGCGATCGTCAGCGCGGTGATGTTTCCGTACGAGACCTATTTCTATTCCTCCGGTGGAATCGAGGAGAAGTGGACGGCGAAAGACCTGAAGATCAATCGACTCACCACAACGGTAGGCTTCGGTCTCGGCTCGCTGCTCTCCATCGCCATACTGATTAATGCCGCCGTGCTGTTCCGGCCGCTGCACATCGATCCCCAACTGCCCGGCAGCGCCGCGCTTGAAGTCGCGATCCCGTTCGGCACGATGGGCCTGCTGCTTGCGCTGCTCGGCATGCTGTTCGCGATCAGCGGGGCGGCAGTCGAGACCGGCCTCTCTACCGCCTACAGTGTGGCGCAGTTCTTCGGCTGGGAGTGGGGCCGCTACAAGCGTCCGCATGAAGCGCCGCGCTTCACAATTGCCTGGCTCGCCACGTTTGCTGTGGCGCTGGCGATCGTGCTCACCGGAATCCCGCCGCTTGAGCTGGTGGAATGGTCGATCGTATTCTCGATCGTGGTGCTCCCGCTCACCTACCTGCCGCTGATCCTCATCGGCAACGACCGTAAATATATGGGCGAGCATGTAAACGGCTGGCTCTCGAACAGCATCGCGTGGTTTTTCTATGCGGTGCTAATTTTCGCCGCTCTCGCCGCGCTGCCGCTCTATTTCATCACCCAGGGCGGCCAGACATGAAACGCGACGATCCGCTGAAGCTGTTGAGCGAAGTTCGCGATCTCCAGATCGTGGATAAGGATGAGCGCAATTGCGGCATCTGCGACGATGTCGAGTTCGAAGGCGGCCCGGGCAAGCCGCTGAAAGTCGCGGCGCTGCTCGTCGGCCCCGGTGCTTACAAGCACCGGCTGCCACGCTGGCTCTCGCGCCTGACCTCCGTCGTTGCAGGGCAGAGCATGACACGGGTGCCGTGGAGCGCCATCGACAAGATCACCGGCCGAATTTATCTCGCGGTTACCGCCGAAGCGCTGGGCCTGCACAGGATAGAGGACCGACTTCAGACTCTCTTCAAACGGATTCCGCTGTCATGATCCGCGCGAGCGATTTGCAAGGCAAGCGCGTGCGCCGCGAAAACGGCGACGTGCTCGGCAGGGTGTACGAAATTCGTCTGCATCATTCGCGTGTGGCGGCGCTCATCTGCGGCGCAGGCGGATTTCTCCAGCGACTTGGCGGCAGGATGACGGGCCATCGCGTGCCATGGGAACAGGTGCGCAAGATCACAGCATCCGAAATCATCATCGCCGACAAAGGCACCCGCAAGGTCCGGCGCGCACGGTAAGGGGGAGATGCGCTTGACAGAATGCTATCACGTGATAGCATCGCGATATGGCACAGCTCCTGGTTCGCGAAATCCCCGACACACTTGTTTCCGAATTGAAGAAGCGCGCGAAGAAACACGGTCGAAGCGCTGAAGCCGAACATCGCGCCATTCTTGAGGCTGCCCTTAAGCCTCCGGCGGATGATTTCTGGAAAGAAGCAGACCGCATCAGAAACGAGCTCAGGGAAAGCGGCCGCACATTCACCGACTCGACGGAACTGATCCGGCGGGACCGTGACAGCCGATGATCGTCGTCGACGCTTCTATTGCCGTGAAGTGGTTTATTCCGGAATCCGACAGCGAGGCCGCCCGCGCGCTCTATCGCGAGCAGCTCCTCGCTCCGGCGATCTGGCTTTCAGAGGTCGCCAATGTCCTGTGGCATCATATGCAGGCTGGCAAATTGACCGAAACGAAAGCAAAACGGCTGCTTTGGAGCTTTCGCCGAGCGCCAATCACCTCAATCGCCGCGGATGACCACCTTGAGCAGGCGCTTTCACTCGCCAACGAAGTTCAGCATGCCATTTATGACTGCCTCTATCTCGCTTTGGCCGTGGAGGAAGGCACATATCTGATCACGGCTGACGCGCGTTTCGTGCGGGCGGTGCGCCGGCATCGCAAATGGACAAGGTATATCCGACTGCTGGGGGAGCACTGATCTTCAGCGGAGTTTCGCGCGCGGGTCGTAGGACGCGGACCAGCCTTCCACGAACTTGCGCAAATCGGGATCGGGGCGTTCGGGCAGCGTGACCACCAACTTCACATAGAGATCGCCCGCGGCCTCCTTGCCATGCGCCGGTATGCCCTTGCCCTTGAGCCGCAACGTCGCGCCGGAATTCGAGTTGGCGGGCACGCTCAGCGACACCGACCCGGACAGTGTCGGCACCTTCACCTTCCCCCCCAATACCGCTTCCTGCAGCGTTACCGGCAAATCCATGCGCAGATTGTTGCTGTCGCGTGTGTAGTACGGATGCGGTGCCACGGACACGTTCAGCAGCACATCGCCGCGCGGCCCTCCATTGCGGCCTTCGCCGCCCTGCCCCCGGAGCCGAATCTGCTGCCCGTCGCGCAGGCCGACTGGAATGCGCACATCCACCTCGCGGCCGTCTGGCAGGAAGATGCGCCGCGTGCCGCCCGTCGCCGCTTCCTCAAAGCTCACCGTTATGGCGATTTCGTAGCTCTCGCCCACCCGCGCGCGCCGGCCACCGCCGCCACGCCGTCCACCGCCCATGCCGCCGCCAAACAGATCGGCGAAAATATCCTCGGCCCGGAAGCCTTCCACCGTGTCGCCGTCATCGGCCGTCCAAGTGTGCTGAAAGCCCCCCGGCCCGGCACCGGCGCCAGAGCGGCCACCGCCGAACGGGCCGCCCTGGAATCCATGCTCACGGGGATCGAAGCCTCGTGGGTTGCCGTTGGCATCTATCTCGCCCCGGTCGAACTTCGCGCGCTTCTCTTTGTCGCCGATAATCTCGTAAGCGCCGCTGATCTCCTGGAATTTTTTCTGCGCGTTCGCATCCCCTCCCTTGGTATCGGGGTGGTATTTCTTCGCAAGCGAACGGAAGGCCTTCTTGATCTCGGCCTCGCTCGCAGATTTTGACACGCCGAGTACGTCGTATGGATCGCGCATGATTGCTCCGGCCGCGACTCCAGAATCGCAGCCCGCACACAATATGGGGATTCGTCAGGTCCGGTTAAGGCCTTGGCGGCGAAACCACGCCCGATTTCAGCAGGTTGAGCCGGGTAGCCGCCTGCGGGACGCCCGCCGCCGCGGCATCGGCATAGAGCTGCTCCGCCCTGGCGACGTCGCGGGTCACGAACAGCCCGCGCTCATAGATCTCCGCGAGCCGGAATTCGGCCAGCGCGTGATGCGCTTTCGCCGCCTGCTCAAGCCACGGCAGGGCCGATTGCGGATCGGGTTGCCCCCCCTCGCCATAAAGCAACATTTCTGCGAGGTCGGCTGCGGCCGTTGGAAGGCCATCGTCGGCGGCTTCCTTGAGGTACTCCATGGCGCCCTCGGGATCGCGCGGCGTGCCAAGGCCGCGGCGCTTCATTAGTGCCACATTGCGCATGGCGGCCACGTCGTCGCGCTCGGCGAGATAGAGGAACGTCTTGTAGGCATCCACGTAATCGCCGCGGTCGTACTCCGTCACGCCACCATTGAACGTTGGCTGATCGCCTGGGACGGGCGGTGCGCCCTGCGGCTGTTCGAGCAGCGGGGCGTTGCCGAGAATGGGTGTCGATTGCGCCTGCCCCTGCGCAGCAAACGGCAGGCACAAACAGGCGAAGGCCACAACAATCGTACGCATGCGTTAGCTTAGCAGTCGCGCTTTCGGGCGCAAAGCGGAGGTGGTAAGCGACGCCCATGAGCGAGATTGGCGGCCCTATCGACGACGGCGGCATTGGCGTGCGCGATGATCCGTTCGTGCTTTTCGATAGGTGGATGGCGGAAGCGAAGGAGAAGGAGCCGAACGAGCCGAACGCCATGGCGGTGGCGAGCGTTGATGCGGCCGGCCATCCCAACGTTCGAATGGTACTGCTGAAAGAAGCGAACGCGAGCGGGTTCGTGTTCTACACAAATTACGAAAG
Organism: Rhizomicrobium sp.; assembly: GCA_036488975.1. Classification (GTDB taxonomy): domain Bacteria; phylum Pseudomonadota; class Alphaproteobacteria; order Micropepsales; family Micropepsaceae; genus Rhizomicrobium. The sequence goes on from DASXGS010000114.1 coordinate 10,207, forward strand.
CGCCAAGGGCAGTGAGTACCTCGCCCATCCGCACGCCGCGCTGTGCTTCCATTGGAAGAGCACGGCCAAGCAGGTGCGGGTGCGCGGGCCCATCGCGAAAGTGAGTGAGGACGAATCCGAAGCCTATTTCGCCACCCGCGCGAAGGACAGCCAGATCGGCGCCTGGGCAAGCCCGCAATCGCGGCCAATGCAAGGCCGTTTCGCTTTCGAGAAGGAGGTGGCGAAATACGCCGCCAAGTATGCGCTCGCCAAAGTGCCACGGCCGTCCTATTGGGGCGGGTTCCGGGTCACTCCGCTCGAAATCGAATTCTGGCGCAACCGCCCGTTTCGGCTGCATGACCGGCTAGTCTATCGCCGCGACAACCCGGCATCGTCGTGGCGCACCGAGCGTCTATTCCCGTGACCGACAGCGTTGCCTTCGCTTCTGAGGAAGGCGCGCACGCGCCGCTGATGCGACGCGCGGCCATTGCCTCGCTTGGCGTCTCCATCGCGCTCGTCGCACTGAAGGCGGTGGCGTACCTGCTGACCAATTCAGTATCGATGTTGGCTTCGCTGGCCGACTCCGCACTCGATCTCTTCAGCTCCACGCTCAATCTCGTCGCCATCCGCTCGGCGCTGACCCCCGCCGATGCCGAGCACCGCTTCGGCCATGGCAAGGCGGAGCCGCTTGCCGGGCTCGCGCAGGGCGCCTTCATCGCGGGCTCGGCAACCTTCCTCATCATCCAGGCGATAAACCGCTTCCTTGCGCCCTCCACGATCGATCACCCAACGGTGGGATTGATCGTGATGGCGATCTCGATCGCGGCGACGCTCGCGCTGGTGACTTATCAACGTCATGTAGTGGCGCGCACTGGCTCTATCGCGGTGTCCGCTGACCGCATGCACTACGCGAGCGATCTCATTACCAACGTTGGCGTGGTGGTGGCGATTACGCTGACCGAATGGTTCGGTTGGCGCTATGCCGATCCTGCCATCGCACTCGCCATTGCCGGTGTGCTGATCGGTAGCGCCTGGAGCGTGTTTCTGCAGAGCTACCACCAACTGATGGACCGCGAGCTGCCGGACGGAGACCGCGCGAGGATCAAGGCGATCGTTATGCGCCATCCCGAAGTTCGCAACCTGCACGATCTGCGCACACGCGCGGCCGGTGTGCACACATTCGCGCAGTTCCACATCGAGCTCGATCCCGCCATCAGCATCACACGCGCACATGAGATCAGCGACGAGGTGGAGAAGTCCGTCTGCGCTGAATTCCCCAATTGCCAGGTGATCATCCACCAGGATCCCGCGGGGCTCGAAAAACCGCCGGCGCTGGCCCGCAGTTGAAGCCGTTACAAGCCGTATTTTTTTGGCCATTCGGTCGCGGCGCCGCCGAGCACTTCCGCGCAAGCCCGCAACTCGTCGGCGAAATAGTCGATCAGTGCCTGCCGGACCCCACCGGTGAGCTCAAACCTCTCGCGTTTCGATTTCCTGTCGTGCTCCGCCGGGAGCGTCCCGCTCGGCTTTTCCGGGTCCCCGCCGATATGAAGCAGAATCTCGCGACGGGCCGCAGCTGAATCGCGGGCGACATTGTCAAACAGAAATACCCGGAAGTTCATGTTCGGCGCATTCTGATTCCACCGCTTCACAATCGGCGTGGGAAAAAGATTCGAACCGACAGTTTGCGGGCCTTCGAGGAAGGCACGCAGCGCTGCCGGATCTTCAATTACATTTCGCTCGATCTTGCCTTTGCGATAACGCTTGCAGGTTGCCGACCAGGTGCGCTCCAAAGGATCGCGAATCATGAGAAATATTTTCGTGTCGGGAAGGTGTTTCGCAATTTCGGAAATGACCGCCGGAGTGAGGGCGGAATAACCGGGCGTGATCTCCCCGGAAAGCAGATCGCCCTTGAAACGAAAGAGCGAGGCGTAAAGCGCCATGTCCCTCGGTTTGCCAGAGCTGGCGGCGGCTTCTGAAAGGAACTGCAGATCGCGCTGGTCGCGCGCCAGGCGGCTGGACCATTGCTCGGCCGCTGCACCCGCTTCCATCTTCTTGGTGAACCGCTCCAGGCGCTTTCTCACGGTCGCGCGGACCAGCGGAGTCTCGCGCTTCAAATAGCCGAGTTCCTTGACCGGCGGCATCCAGAAATCCGGATGATATTTGAGCTGGTCGAAAAGCCAGCCGGTGGCCGTGCTTCCCATGCCCACACAGATGAAATCAGGGCCCTCCACGCGGCCGGCCCGTTCCACAGTAGCCGCGTTCAGCCGGCTGCCTGCAACCCGATCATCTTCCTGGTTCAGCTCTGCCAAGACCGGACTATTGCGGCGCTTCTTGCGTCCGGCGGCGCTCATTCATGCCTCGTTTGCGGATGTGGGGGATTTTCCGTTCCCTCTGCTTTGCCTCGCGCCGCGCTTTTCGTCCGGCGCGCTCCGCATCCCGTGCCGCCGATATCTTTTCCGCGTGGCTTTCGTCCGCGCGAAGCAGCTGCGCAATTTCTTCCACGTTCTGCGCGCGAAACATTTGATAGAGAGCATTCGCCTGATCGAGCGTTGCCTCGCCAACGCAATACGCCGCTTCGAACGTCTTCATAACGGTGTCCAGCACGTATGATTTGGGATGGCGCACATCGTCGTTCCATGGGTTGATAAAGCCGAATTGCACCAATTCCATGGAAGGAAAGTAGAATAGCTTCCGGTTCAGGTCCGGTTTGCTGCGCAGGAATTCATCCAGCGCGGCGCGTATCACAGCCTTCGACACCGCGTTGGCGGTCAGGCAGCTTACCGAGCGGAAGGTTGCCGACAGAGGGATCGGTGAAACCGTAAACAGCACCTTCGCTTTCGGCACATGCGTGCGAATAAGGCGATACATCTCTGCAATGCCGGCCTTGGTCTCCTCCATCGAGAGCACGCGGAACTTGTGCCGCGCAGGATCGAAAAATTCTTCCGGCACAGCGCGCCAGAAGGTGCTGCCCGTTTCCTCGTCGTACCAGATTTCGGAGAGTCCCAGCGTGATGATGAAAAGATCGGTGGTTAGGAATATCTCGCGGGTGCGGAGACGAATGCTTTCGTCCAGCCCGAACTTCTCGGCATCGAAGCCATGCCAGAGATTTTCAGGAGGTTTTTTGTTTTCCAGGGCCCATTCGAACTGGCCTTGGATGGCGGGGGTATTCACCATGCCGTCGCCAATGCGCGAAATATAGATGTCCGGATCGCGACTGCTTGAGAGATCGTAGCCAATCGCCGCGAGATGCCGGGTGATATTCGCCGCGAAACAGGAACCGAAGGCCGTGACCTTGGTTTCGCGCGTCACGAAGGGCGCCTCAGGAAGCCAACCCCTGAGCAGATAGTCCTGCAGAAAGGTGGGAGACCGATAGTCGTCGATCTTCGGGTTGTAGTTTACGACGTCGCCGCGGTGGAATTTTGGCCGCTTGCGGTTCGGGGTGGCAAGCCCCGGGCCGCTGTCCTCGGCACGGGCGGCTTCGGAATGGGACATGACTCTCTTGCCTTCTCGTGACCTAGACAGGCCTAAAGATACCGTCTGCGTTGGGAAAGAAGGCTATATGAAGCAGCCCGGCCGCGCCAGCGCAAGGGGGCCGCGCGCGTTGATCGACCGTGCTGTCGGCGGGCGACTCGCCTTTGTGTGGTTGTATTCTTTGGACTCAGAGACTCTGAGCCTGCTGAAGCGAAGCTCCTTGGCCTTAGCGGCTCGAACGCTTGTGGCTGGATTTTCGGTGAGTGGAAGATTTCCGGCCCGTTGCGCTGCGGCTCTGCGAGCGTTTGCGTCCGCCAGACGATTTTCCGCCGGGCGAGGTCTTGCGGGTCGCATTCTTGCCGCCCATGGCCCGGCTGCTTTCCCGCCGGCCGCGCGCTCCGACATGCGACTTGCCTTCGCGTTCCTGCTGGGCGGTTTTACCCCGCCGCTCCTTTTCCTTGGTGCGCGCGAAATCGCGCTTGTTCTCTTCTTTGCTCTCGTATTTGGAGGCACCTGCTTCATGCAGCGCAATGGCAACAGCCTGGCGACGGCTCTTCACCTTCCCGCCTTTGCCGCCGCGGCTGCGCTTCAACTCGCCGTGCTTGAACTCATGCATGACGCGGCCCAGGGTCTTGCGTTGCCTCGGAGATGTCTTGGCCATCGGAACACCTCTTTTGATTTCCTGTTTGCAACGCGAAATGGCAAACACGGTTCCGATTGCGGCTCTCGCCGATTCCTGCTTGCGGCTACGAGCATCGGGCGCCACTTGCGATGCGCGCCGATCAATCCATTAAGTCGCTGGCATAACGGCGGGGCTAAAGAACCTCGCATTCTTTGCAGCGGCCCAACGCAAGATTGGGCCCTCAAACAGGACCCACGACAGCTGCGCGATCGCAATCGATACGGCAAACGCCAGCACAGTGACGGCAACGGAGGCAGGCGAATTTATGCTCGCGGTCTCGTTGAGCAGCAGACCGTGCAGCAGACCGTTGACCGGCTGGTGCACGAGGTAGAGGCAGTAGGAGATTTGGCCGAACCAGCGAAGCCAAAGAGCACGCACCCACCGTCCTTCCGGCGCGGCATACAGAAGCGACAGCAGGAACGCTGAAATGCCGACGCTGGTCAGCGAACCCATAAATAACAGCACGGGATTGCGGCCGCCCCACACCGCCAGGATATTCATTGCAACGATGCACGCCGCCCAGCCCAGACGAAAGCCAAGCAGATATCTCGAGAGATCGTATTTTCGCCACGCGAGCGCCACCATGACTCCGGAAAGCAGGAGGTCCATCCGGCACGGAAGCAGGTCCCATGCCGCAGTCGCATTGCTGCTGAGGAAAGCTCCACGGCAGACCAATGCAGCCAACCAGAGCGATACCAATAGCGGGAACAGTATCCGGCGTGGCGTAGCGACAATCAGAACTGGAAGGAGCAGATAAAACTGCTCTTCGACCGACAGCGTCCACATCGGCCGCAGCCAGACCGAACCGAGGCCTTGGAATGACTCGGCAAAATTCACGGTAAACGTTGCATAAATTGTCGGGGAGAAGGGATGATCCGACCAGGTGTGGCCCGCCGTAATTCGGGCGAGAAAAATGACGGTCAGAAACACCGCGAAATAGATCGGGAAAATCCGGGCAATTCGGCGGAAGTAAAAGGAGGCGAAGAAGCCCGCGCGCTCCGACTGATCGAGAATTATGCCTCCGATCAGGAAGCCTGAGAGCACAAAGAACACATTGACGCCCAGCCAACCGATGTCGAAGAGCGGAAATCCGCCCGTTGATTCCCCAAGATAGTGGGAGGCGACAACGGTGAGCGCCGCAAACCCCCGCAACCCATCCAGCTCCGGCAACCGTTTGTTCACGCGCGCTTCGACGTAGGGCCGCGGCCTGTATGCAGCAATTGCGCTTAAACAGCGGTTACTTGTCGGGTGTGCCCTTATGGCTAATGGCAGGTTAACGAGACACTATAGAAGAGAGTCGGCACGCCCATTTACTTCTTCTGGTTCGGCGGTGGACGATTGGTGAAACGGGCGTTGCCCAGGCCCGTGCCAAGCGTGAGTACGCCCCAGTGCTCCACGTCGGTCATAAATGGCACTTCACTCAGCCCCTGTACCACCGCGTCGTTGTGCATCACGATTTCGGTCTCGTGATCGCCGATGGACGGAATGGCTTCGGCGATGGCGCTCGGCAGATTGAAGCGCACGCTCTCCCAATTGCCGGGCAGGTTCTGCGCACCCCGATCGATGGACCCGTCCGCCTCGATCTTTCCGGGACAGCCGATGCCAATGAAGGGAGCCAGATGGAAATCGTCCTTCTCAGCGCGCCGAACAAGTTTCTTCAGCATGCCGATCAGTTCATCAACTGCTTCATCGCGCTTGGCCCTTTCATCGGCGTGCCGCCAGATTTCGCGAGCATGAACGTAGGCTTTCGCAAAATCGGGTGTTTTCTGAAGGTTCAGCGCCACGATGCCCACGCGCATATTGGTGCCGCCGATATCCACGGCAAGAATGCTGTCATGACCTTTGAAGATCCACGATGGCGCAAGCTGCGCGGCGCCGATCAGACCCGCATCGTCAGGATCGTTGCTAATGGGCGCGAGATCGATGCGAATATCAGCTGCCTTAAGCAGGATAGCTGCGCGGCCTATGGCGAGTTCCCCCACCCGATGCGCGCGCATGCCGCCGCCGATGGCGATTCGCTCGGTACCCTGCCAGGTTTTCTCGCTCAGGAAGCGGCGAATGACGAAAGCGAGCTCTTGCGCAAAATCCTCGACAACGGCGTGCACCACCCCCGCGGCCTCGGAGTCGCCTTTGGCAAGCGCCTCATCCAACTCCTTCTTGCCGATCTCCCGGCTGGCACGGTCACCGAACGGATCCTTGCCTTCTTTGGCGAGGGGGTTCCGCCATTTGTCGACCAGGGCGTACAGCGCCTTCTTGCTGGCACGGTCGCCCAGAAAGCCCCCATTGTCCTTGAGTTCGAGGTTGTAGTCGTCGATTTCCACCCGCGGGAGAATGGAGGCGCCGTGGACGCCGATCCGGGAAGCAGCAGCGGGCTGCCCGTCGGAAGTGTCCGTCTTTTTCACCATTCCGGTGCGCCTCGCGTTTGCCAACGGCTAAACGCGCGGGCCGGAACTTCGGCTCACATCAGGCGGCGCGGCCACGGCTACGTAGGACGTTGCGAGCCACAGCCACGCTTTCGCGCACAGCCTGTTTCACGTGGCCGATGCTGATCACAGCCTTGACGCTACGGGGATATTCATGCGGCAGCGGCGCTCGCACGGAGGCCACTCTGCTCGAATCGAGCCACACGGGCCGTCCATTTGGCTTGGTGAATTTCAGCTTCGATGCCTGCGCTGTCGCACGCGAATGGAATACCGGCATAGCGGCGCCGAGCATGTTGCAGATCTTGCTGATGTAGTTGCGCGTCTCTTCCGGCAACGAACGACCGTGACTCTGGTGCGCTTCGAGATTTCCCGGGCCGTCGTTGTAGGCGATGAACATCGCGGGGAAACCATAGCGCTGGTGTAGCCAGTGCAGGTACGCGGCCCCCGCCAAGATGTTGTCTCGCGGGTTGAACGGATCTGCGCCAAGCTTGAGCTGCCTGCGCATGTCTTCATAGGTGTCCGGCTCCAGCTGCAGGAGGCCGACGGCGCCGGTGGGAGAGGTGATGGGCTTCCCGTCCGCCAGCATGGTACGGCCACCGCTTTCCATCTGCATGACCGCGCGAATCCATGCCGCCGGAACGTTGAAACGCTTCGCGGCGTCGGCCACCAGCGGGTTCCAGCGGTCCAGCAGTTGATGCGCGCTCATCTGCCGTTCTTTCGCGAATTCGGAAATGCCCCGCGACTGCCTGAGCCAGTCGCTTTCACGTGCAAGCTCTGCGGCAAAGGCGCGGCGCAATACCTCCGCCGATGGCGGGCTCAGATCGGAGAAATAGTGGCCGCTCGGGCCGGGATGCTTGAGCGCGAGAATCGCAGCGATGGATAACGCCATGAGCAGCAGGATGCCGCTAAGATCGCGAAAGAAAGCCCCTACTCCACCCACCGAAAGCCCTTCACCGCGCCGGAACGCTCCGATTTGGTATCTGCGCGCGGGAACCGTTTGCCCTGATGTGTCGTTGGAGTCGCGATCGTGCATCAGCATCCTCGTTGGCTCGTCTGTTGGTGCGGTCACAAGCGCAGCGGGACCGCGGATTCGGGTCTGATCAAAAGACAGACCCGGTGTTTCAGCGTGGCTGAAAGCAGAAGCTGCGCTGAGGGTTAGGTAGGGCTAAGGGCCTACAGCCACAACTCAGGAATATGCCGTATTGCAGCCGTAATCGGCCTATGGTGCGGAACCTCAATCACGAAATTGAAAATTGCTTCAGGGTGATGGATTCATACCTATCAATTGATGGGAACACATGGCAATACATTGGATGTGCTGCCTTTTTTTGCCGCTTCGAGATGCGACCCGTGTACCCAATTACCATGCAAACCGAAGCGCATGCGCATCGGAATGCGGATGGTGGCCATAGGACCTTCATCCACGCGCTGCGCATCAAAAAGCAATAAATCGGACAATCCATCGTCGATGTGCTGCTGAAGCTGCACGACGTAGCCCTCCCCCTCGGGCGTAGTTGCAGATTTCGGGATGAAACAGGGCTCTTGCAGCGCGCGATCGGCGCCCGCCTGCCAGGTTCTCGCGCGCCCAGTGGCGGCGTCCACATGGCCGAGCGCTGCGCGCGCACCCGGCCCCGCGCCCATGGCTAACAGCCAGCCGTGGCGATAGGGCTCAGTGGCATAGCGCTCGTCCATGCGCGGGAATTCACCGACGAATTCGGTGAGGCGCTCGCGTTTCTCGAACTCATTGGAATTCGACGCCATATCCACGGTCCAGCGGGTGAGAAAAGAAGCGGATGCCGGTCCATCGAACGGCGCGCCATGAATGTCCGGGAAGAACGGGAACATATTGTTCTTCGCCTGCGGCGTATCGAAATGGATTTTTGTGCCGTCGTTGAAAGCGTTCATTACATGCGAGGCGAAACAGTTCGGCGCCGTGAAAGTGCGGATGTCGCGTGCATCGCCATTGCGCGGCAGCACCAGGAGGTGAATCTCTTTTGTTGTGTCGAAGCCGAAATGCGGCAAGCCCGCTTCTAGGCGTTCCGATGAACTGACGCACGGCACCACGTGGAAGCAGGCGTAGTCCTTTGTCAGTCCATAGTCGTGCATCATGGCGTAGTAGGGAATTTCGAACCACACCTCCTTGAGCTTCTCGCCCTGCGGTGTGAATTCGTAGTAGACGATGTCCCGCGTGAGCAGGCCTTTGGCCGCGTAGCCGAAGGCGCACATGTTGCCAGTGTGCGGATCGATCTTAGGGTGGGCCGTGAAAGTGGGGCTGGTCATCTGGCCGCCAAAGTCCCAGTAGCCTTTGGTCTCCAGCGTGTTCGGATCCATGGCGACCGGGGGGCTGTCTTCCTTCAGACCGAAGAGAAGTCCGCCGTAGAAGAAGGCATTGGTGTTGGCGGTGCCGCGATAGCGGCCCTTCACGGAGGGCTCGTCCCATTTGGGATTGCGATAGGCGCCGAACAGCGCGCGGCCGGCCGCCTTCTCGAGCTTCCATTTGTCGGTGTGCACCCAACGCTGCTTGAGATCGACACGCCCGTTGCGAAACCGGAACATTGTGATCATCCCATCGCCATTGAAAGCGATGTCGTCACCCAGCAGCGGCGGAAATTTGGGATCCGGCTGCACGCGATAGAACGCCCCATCCAAATCCTCCGGCACCTCGCCCTCGATTTCGAGGTCTTCGATGTCCGCTTCGATGCGGATCGGTGCAAATGGGCCCGTGTAACTCGGACTGTTCGGAAATTTCGCCATGACGGATTCTCCTGCGCCCGCGGCGCGATGGCAATAACTTACGCTGGCGGATAACCCAGCCACGCGAGCCGGTCGGCGCCGAAGCGGGACATGATGAATTCGTAGTCTTCGGGCGAAACGGCTTCAGTCACCTTGTCGAGCTGATACTTGGCGCGGAAATCGGTCAGCGTCGCATCGTCCCCCTTTTTCATGTTCTTCTCGCGGACGCTTTCCTCTTCAGAATTCCGCTCCAGCGCGTACCCTTCCGAAAGCCGCCTGAGGAATCCAGACACATCGGCGATCAACTCCTCATAACGAACGAGTTCGGCAGGGAAGCCCGCATCGATCAGTCTGCGGTAGCCGTCCACCTTGGCAGCATAGAGGTCGATGATGGATTCATAGATCGGCACATCGACATTGTCCCGGCCGGTCGGAATGAAGAGGTGGCGAATAAACTCGCCGAATTCCATGTTCTGCACTGGGAAATAGCTGTGGTAGGGCCGGCGGTGGAATGAAAGTCCCCAATAGATGGGGTGCTTTACGATAATCACGAACAGCGTTTGCCGGGCGGCGGATCGCGTTTCGAGAAAATCAAGCGGCGGCAGCGTGTGCTTCCAGCCAAAGGTTTTCGGTAGGTATCTGCGGTTGGCCAGATCGTTGTAACGGTCCGCCACGACGTGCCGGTACAGCTGTTGTCCGTTCTTGCGTACGTGACTGAGGAAACGCTCGCGTGCCGCAATGACCTTCTTCTTGCGCGGATGCATCGTCTCCGGCGAACTCGGCAGCAGCGGCACGACGAAGTTTTTCGCAATGAGATCGTTGATGAAATGCGTGCCAGTGTTCCGCTCGCCATATATCTTGATCTGCTCAATTTCACTCATTGCTGACTGGGTCTCGGCCGAACTATTCAGTGCTGGCTCTTAGGTGTGCGGACGACGAGGCCATCGAGCTCCGGCACCACCTTGATTTGACAGGAGAGACGGGAGTTCGGCTGAAGCTCCTGTGCAAAATCGAGCATGGTTTCTTCCATGTCGGATTTCGGCGGTAGTTTCTCCAGCCATGCCGCGTCGACATAGACATGGCAAGTGGCACAGGCGCAGGCGCCACCGCAATCGGCATCGATGCCGGGGATCAGGTTCTTCACCGCCCCTTCCATCACCGACCAGCCGGGCGGCACATCCGCCTCATGCTCCTTCCCGCTGTGCTCGATATATTTGATTTTCGGCATGGCCACTCTCGAATAGCTCAAACGATGTTTTTCATGGGAATGGCGGTGTCCGCAAGCCGCTCAGGCGAAACGGTCGTGCCTGCCGCGATCAGTTTGCGGCCGATGAGATATTCAGGCGCGGCGTTCACCGCTTCCACGGCGGCCATGGCGCTGTTGCGCAGATGGAACACGGCGAATTTCCGCGCCCCGGGATCGCCGCGCAGGACGAGCACATCACCCGGCCACGCGAGCCCCGCGATCTGCAGCTTGAGGTCGTACTGATCCGACCAGAACCAGGGTACTTCGCGGTACGGCACCGGCTTTCCAACCATCGCCAGGGCGGCATGCTTGGCCTGATCGATCGCGTTCTGGACGCATTCCAGCCGGATGGAGCGGCCCGCGTGCCCGGTGTGCTGCGTGCAATCGCCCGCGCCGAAAACGGAGGGATCCTCCGTGCACGAACAGTGCTGATCCACCACGATGCCATCGTTGCAGGCAAGACCGGCCTGTTGCGCCAACTCGACATTCGGGACGATGCCGATGCCGACCAGGGCAAGGTCGGCTTCGTGGCGCACGCCACCCGCGCGAACGGCTTCGACACAATCAGCCCCTTCGAAAGCCTCGACCGCAGTATTGAGATAGAATCGCACGCCAGCGTCGCGATGCACTTTCTCGTAGAATTCCGACAATGGCGGCGACACGGCGCGCGCCATCACGCGGTCGAGGGCTTCGAAGACGGTGACTTCAACCCCAAGCTTGCGCGCGACGGCGGCAACCTCGAGCCCGATGTATCCCGCGCCCACAATCGCAAGCCGCGCGCCGGGAACGAAGTGGGCGCGCATGGCATCCACATCTGCAATACCGCGCAAATAGAAGATGCCGCCAAGATCGCCGCCGGGCACTGTGAAGTGCCGTACGCGCGACCCGGTGGTGAGCAGCAGCTTGTCATAAGGCAAGCTTCGCCCGTCGCTCAGTTCGACACGCTTTGCGGCTCGATCGATCGCCCTCGCCGTCATGCCCAGCATCAATTCGCAATGGGCTTCCCGGTAGAAGGCATCCGGCTTCAGAAACAGCCGCTCCCGCTCCATGGCACCCGACAGATAGGCTTTTGAGAGCGGCGGCCGCTGGTACGGCGCGAACGGCTCGTCGCCGACGACCGTGATCGCTCCGCCGAAACCTTCCGCCCGCAGGCTGGCCACGGCCTGGGCGCCGGCCTGCCCTGCGCCGATGATCACGATGCGCTCACTCACGTCCGGAAAGCCCCTGACTGCCGCACCCGTCAGCGGCACGCTAGATAGGCGCAGCAATCGTGTGGAATCAACCCGCGCGCCTCTTGCGTTGTGGCAGGGGATATGGCGGGCTAAGAGCCTGTCGATGAAGGGCAAATCCGAGGGGTTCGTGCGGGCGTTCGCGCTATCCGATGAGGTTGCGACCAAGGCTTTGGGCGCGCAGATCGCCGCCGGACTGACCGCCGGCGATGTGGTGGCACTGCGCGGTGACCTCGGCGCCGGTAAGACAGTGGTGGCGCGCGGTATTCTGGAAGCGCTCGGCGTGAACGAACCGGTGCCCAGCCCGACCTTCACGCTGGTGCAACACTATGACACGTCTCGCCTGCCGGTGCACCACTTCGATCTTTACCGGGTGGAAGCGGAATTGGAGCTTGATCAATTGGGGCTGGAGGATGCGCTCGCGAGCGGTGCGGCGCTGATCGAGTGGCCCGAAAAGGCTGGTGCGCGCTTGCCCGAGGACGCGCTGCGTGTGGAGTTGGAAGTCACCGGCGAAAATAGTCGCCGCGCCACGCTGTCCGGGCCAGCCCGCTGGGCGTTTTGTTTTTCGGAGGAGTCTCATGAGTCCTGAGCGCCGCGAGGCCATGCACGAGTTCTTGCGCGACGCAGGGTGGGGCGCAGCCGTGCTATCGCCGCTGCCGGGCGATGCGTCCACGCGCCACTACATCCGGCTTCATCGGGATGGACGCAGCGCCATGCTGATGGACCAGCCGCAGAACGCGGAGGCTCCGCAATGTCCGCCGGCCGCCACGGCGGAAGAGCGACGTGCACTCGGCTACAATGCGGTGGCACGTCTGGCCGGCGCCGATTGCGGACGCTTTATCGCGACCGCGGAGTTTCTGCGCAGCAAGGGCCTGAGTGCGCCTGATGTTCACGCGGCCGACATCCCGCGCGGATTCGTCCTCATCGAAGATCTGGGTGATGACCTCTTTGCCAATGTTCTGGCCGATGGGAACGGTCGCGAACAGACGCTTTATGCTGCCGCCATCGATGCGCTTGCGACGCTGCACGCGGCTCCGGCGCCGCCAAACCTTGCGAGCGGCAAGGCTCTCTATGCCTACGATGAAACCGCACTCCTCGCTGAAACCGACCTGATGACAGAGTGGTTTGTTCCGCTGGCGTTGGGGCGCGCCGCGTCCGAGGACGAACGGCTGGAGCATCGCGCGTTATGGCGTGACGTCCTGCGGCAAGTCCTGGCCGCCCCATCAGTGTTCGTGCACCGCGATTATCATGCGCAGAATCTGTTTTGGCTGCCGGAGCGCGAGGGCGCAGCCCGCGTCGGCATGATCGATTTTCAGGATGCGGTCGCTGGCGCGCCCAGCTACGATCTGATCTCCCTCATCGAGGATGCGCGGCGCGACGTCCGCCCCGAACTCGCCGAAGCCATGATGCAGCGCTATGTCACCGCCAGGTGCGCTTCCGACGATGCCGTTGACGAAGAAGCGTACCGTGCCGAGGC
>DASXGS010000140.1:0-5771 GCA_036488975.1 Rhizomicrobium sp.
GCGCCGCGGCGATCTATTCGTTGATCGAGAGCGCCAAACTGAACGGACTCAACCCGCAACACTATATCGCCAACGTGCTCGCCCGCGTCGCCGATCATCCGGCACGGCGCATTGCCGAACTCCTGCCCTGGAACTGGCGACTACTCGTGTCGGGCGCGCTCGGCACGCCCCCAGTGGACCAGATCCGCAGCGGCTTGGGTTGGCTAAACCAATGGTTGAGTCAATTTGTCGCAGCCTGTCGCCGTCCAAGCTCAGCCGGCCAGCTGCGGCCGTCATGTTCGCCACGGCATCCGCCAATCGATCCCCTCGAGCAGCATTGCGAGTTGCGCCCGGCTCAGCACCACTACGCCTTCCTCAGCCCGCAGCCAGAAGAATCGGCCGCGCTCCAGGCGCTTGGCAAACAGGCACAGCCCGTCGCCATCCCACCACAACAGCTTCACCAGATCGCCGCGCCGGCCGCAAAAGCAAAACACGTGGCCCGAAAATGGATCCTGCCCGAGCACTGTTTGCGCCTGCGCCGCCGGGCTGTCGAACCCCTTGCGCATGTCGGTGGCGCCCGCCGCCAGGTTCTGGCGGTCGAGCTCGCCAACCGTGAGAGCCGATCGAGCTGGCGGGATTTTCTGCTCGGGCTGAAGGCGCGCGGTCTGCACGGCGTCGAGTTTGTCGTCGCCGACGATCACGCCGGCCTCAGGGCGGCGCTGCGCGAGGTTCTGGCGGAGGCGGCTTATCAGCGCTGCTACGTGCATTTTCTTCGCAACGCGCTCGACTACGTGCCGCGCCGGGTCGACGACGACTGCCTGCAGGAGCTGCGCTGGCTGTACGACCGGCGTGACCTCCCCGAAGCGCGTCGCGATCTGGCCGTCTGGCTTGCCAAGTGGTCAGGCAAATACTCCAAACTGACGGGCTGGGTCGAAGAGAACATCGACGAGACACTGACGTTCTACCGGCTGCCGCGGCAACATCATAAGCACCTCAAATCCACCAACATGCTGGAGCGATTGAACGAGGAGATCAGGCGCCGCACCCATGTCGTGCGCATCTTCCCCAATGGCGAAAAGTTGCTTGCGGCTCGTGCGAGCGCTCGCCGTCGAGACCCACGAGAACTGGCTCGAGCAGCATCGCTATCTCAACATGGACGATCTGCGCGAGCACAAGAAAGAGGCGCTGCGCCGTGCGGCCTGAGCCCCGACCCGTTCAGCCTAGCCCCACGGGTCAAGCCCGTGGGCTGAAGATTCACGTGCTCGCTCTGTCAAGGACGCTGCGCGCCGGCTCCGCCGGTGCCGCCGGATGCGCGGCGGCATCCTTGACTGCCGCTGCGCGCGGCGCTCTGCCAGACGGCAGGTCGGGACGAAGGGATGGTCCTAGTCCGATCGAACAAAGGGATGTGCTCTTGACCTGAACTCAACCGCGCTCGCTTACCATGCCCAATTTGCTGAACTTGACGCACACAACTTTTTTTAAGCGGGTTGGGCATGATATCGATCCCCGCTCTCCAGCGCCTTGATCCATTGCTCGCCATACCCGGCGCGAACGTCCTTTCCCGCCTGGCCGAGCAGATAGCTTCCACAATTTCCTTCGCTAGTGAGCCATCCGGCAGGACGCTGTTGCGCCACGGCGCGAATAAAACGACTTCCCCGGATCGCGCCGGTTACCTGCAAAACATCACACCATCCCTTGTCCTCTGTCCGTCCCTTCTGGGACAAAACCCCTTTTGTTCCCTCGCCAAAAATGGCGGAATCCTTGGCGTTTCGGATGCGCCGAAAGAACCGGGAGATGGATTCGAACCCCTCCGCGATAGCGGAACGCCGTTGCTCCCCGAGAGCTTCCGCAACCACCTCTCCCATCTATCTCAGTCCCGGCTGACACCAAGGATTTCTGCCTAATACTCGGCGCCACCGCCGAGTTTTGATGGCACGGAGATCACACGAGCCTGTCGCTGCTGTCCGAGAGCCCCCGCCCTGCGTGACGGTCAGGCAACGATCGGGGACGATCTCGATCGCCGCTTTCAAGGTCTCGATCGGTTGTTTCGCGTTCCCGGCATGTGCGCCGTTGCGGGCGCGGCCGGTTGGATAGAGTTCGATTTCCGATTTCACCCCAGGGCGAACTATCCGGCACGCGGGTGTTCCGCAGAGATGAGATCGCGCTTGTCTATTCGGCGGCGGCCAGCGGCGAGACAACGTCTGCGCCGCACGATTTTGAGTCCGACCCATCTGCGAGCGGATCGGGAATGCACTCGATCGCCGCCTTGAGATCCGGCACCAGCCCATCGCCGTAATTGGCGTGAATGCTGCTGCTATCCGCCATCAAAATCTTCGATGTCCGCCGTGTATGGGCAACCCACTGCGGCCTGCCGGCGCAACCATGCCCGGCCTGCGGGCGCGATCATCCCCGGCCTGCCGGCTCAACCACACCCGCTCTGCCGGCGTCATTCAACACAATGGTGAGGTTTCTGGCCGGCCCGCTGCTGCCTCGGCAGCGACATCGGGTCCGGCGATTTCCGACAGATTCGTTGCGCAAGTCGTCCCTCCCTATTGGGCCGCATCAACGAGCAGGATGTTCTCGTTGTCTACGAGCGGGTCGGGGATGCACTCGATCGCCGCTTTGAGATCTGGCACCAGCCAATCGCCATAATTGGCGTGAATGCTACTGCTGTGCCCCATCAAATAGCGCTCGAAATCCGGCGTGCACGGCTCCTTTTGGATCAGCGCTAGCGCTCCGCAAGAAAGTCTCGAACGAGTGGCGATGCGAATAGAAGGTCTTTTCCGTCTTGACCGTCTCGTGCAGCCACTCGTTGACGGCGGCGGTCATCTTCCCGCTGCGCCGACCATAGCCGTCGAGTTCGAGCGAAAAGAGCGGGCCATCGCCGATCGAGCGCCAGTGATCGAGAAATCCTGCTTTCAATATCGCCGAATGCAGCGGCATCGTGCGGATCGACACTGTGTGCTTTATCCGCTGATCTTTCGACCGGTGAACCGTCCGAATCCGCATCACCCAAATCCCGTTAACGCATTCGATATCGCGGCTGTGGGCGGAGGCAAGTTCATCGCTCCGCTCACCGCCATACGCGGCGAGTAGGTTGCACCACTTGGTGACCGGATCTTGGCTGGCACAGGCGAGGAGCAAAATGCGGCGGCGTTCCCCGGTGGTAATCGGGGCGTCTGTCACTCTTGCCGGGATCGAATTTGACCCGCGCAAACGGGTTCCCTGAAGAGAAGTCGTCGGGATAATCATCGACAGCGTAGTTGAACAGGGCCTTCAACGCCTTCAAGTGGTTGGAGATGCTCGCTGTTGACAACTCGCCTTCGTCGATCATCTCGTCTCGGTAGTCGCGCCCCCTCTCGAATGTCACCCTCGCCATGTCGTTATGACCGAGATAGGCGGCGAAACGGCCACACTTCGTTTCCATATCCTGCCGCCCCTTTTTTGGGGCATTCGTATGCTTCGCCCATTTCGGGATCATCGCCTCGAAGGCGACAGGCTCCCGTTCGGCCTCGACCACGGGCACTGGGAGGTCGAGTGTTCTGAAGAACCTGCCGAGGACGGCGGGGGCCTGCCGGATCGTTTCCGGGCTCAACACACCGCCGCCGAACTCTGAATCATTCGCGACCAAGCTGTTGAGCCCGATTAATTCGTTGAGCGCTTTGCTGCGCCCTGCCGCCTGATCGATGATCGCCAAGAACCTTGCAGTCCATTCTGCATGCTCGCGTTCGGTGGTCACCTTTTTCGTCAACGTGTTCTTGCCGGTGTAGGGCGGCGGCAAGGATGGCGCGAGCCCCTCCGGGACGACCTTCCGCACTCGCGTCCAGGACCAGATGATGCGACCGTTTTCGTCTTTCTTGGTGACCCGGTGACTGTACCCCATCTTCGCAACCCGCATGGTGAATGGACTCCAGTTTGGACTCCGTGCGAGGCTGCTCAAGCCGCAGATTTGCTGAGTTTCAGGTCATCAGGTCAACCGAATGGTTAACTTTGCGTGGGCTGAAGGCCCACTGATCAAGTCGGGCCATGACGGTGAAATAAGGCAGACAGTCACCACGGCTCTGCCAAATAGGGGAAGCCGGGCAGAAACTCCTTGTCATTTTTCAGCGGATTAGGGGGCGTCTTCGGCTCGATGGGGGCACTGTTCCAGAGGGCCGGGTCATTCAACAGCTCGACGTGGTAACGCTTGCCGTTGAGGCTGGCGCTCATGTCCAGAAAAGTTGACAGGAAACGCGTCGCCACCTGGTCCTCCAGGCGCCGCCCGAACGGCCATGTGCCGGTCGTATCCATGTCGATCGAGTTCACATTGGGAATGAAAATGTCGAGGGGGCGGCGCAGCGGTATCTGCAATCCTTTGGGGTTCCAAGTACCGTCGGGCATGTTGAGCTCTTGAAACAGGATCTTCTTGACGCGCGGGAAGGCGTCCACGACATGGGTGTAGGTTCGATGCACGGAGACCGGGGAATTGTCGTGATCGAAGGCGCACGCTAGGCCCAGCGCGGTGATCGAGGGGCCGAAGCCCCATCCGAGATGACCGAGCCGCTTGATGAAATGCGGCGCCAGCCAAAAATTATTCGCGCCGAGTTGACGATTGTCCTCACGTTCGCTCAGCGCTGCATCGGCAAAAGCCTGCCCGTCAGTGTCGACCAGCTTGTATTTCTTCAGTTCGTCGTCGAGCGTGAACGCATCCAATAGAACATGCGGATGTTCGATCCAGAGGGGATCGTCGGGGATCGTCTCGACCTTGCTCGATGCCTTCAATACCCAGCTTTCACCCCAGGCGTTAACGATGCGGTGATCGCCGGGTCTGTCGGTCAGGAAACCCAACGGCAGTTCGAGAATGATTGCATTGCAATTCTGGCCCGCCCTCGCGTCCTTGCCGGAATAAACGAAACGAAAATTTCCACTGGCGTCCTTCTTGAACCGGTTGCCGTTCCAGGTCAGCGGTCCTGCCGGCAACTCTCGCTTCACCCCATGTCCCCAATCGGGCTGGCTTGGATCATAGTTGACAGGTTGTTGCCTTCGAGCTCGAGAAATGTCTTTGGAATCTTGAGCTCCCGCAAATCGGGCATCGTATGGGGCACGTGGTAGAATTGTGGGGCATAGTTGATCGACCGGAAGAAACCGGGCAGATCGTTGAAGAAGGCATCATCCCTGCCGCCGATGAAGACTTTGACCGGCTGGCGGTTTGGCGATTGCAATGTGGCGCTTTGATTGGGCGGCACAACGGCGGAGAAGTTTCCGCCGGGGAAATTCAGAAAGCGGATATGGGCTTGGTTGTCGCGGTCGACGGTCACGCGAACTTCGGAAGGCTTCAATAAGGTCAGATAATTGTTCTTGACAGTTTCCAGATGCGCCAGAAAACCTTCCAGACTCCTATCATCCCCCTCCGATCGCACAAACCGGCGATCGGGCGCGATAAGGATCCGGTAGAGCATATCCGAATCCAGCACTCCAGCTTGCGGCACTGCGGCAAAGGTTAAAGCGATGACGACCTTTTCTTCCGGCGAAGCGTCGTCGCTCGGAAATCCGAAAATGTCGTAGAGATCGGCCGCACTGACGTCGATATCCGAGAAAATCGAATTTACGGCATTGGGATCATTGTGGTCTGCCACGACTTGCCTCCCCTTACGGCGATTTCTAAGCCAGGGCGTCCCACGTCAGCAGCGCACAAGGCATCGTGCGATCCGGCGGCAACACCTGACGTTCGAGATAGAGTCGAATGAGCGTCGTCGTGTAGGGGCGGAAGAACGCGATCTGGTCCAGCGCAGCCCCGTCGAAATGCAATGACG
>DASXGS010000162.1:0-2385 GCA_036488975.1 Rhizomicrobium sp.
AGAAGGTGGCGGAGTTCACGCGGCGGTCGTTCTTCGCCGCCATATAAGCCAGCGTGGCTGACAAAAGCGTGCCACCGATGCAGTAGCCGATGCAGTTGATCTTCTCGGTGCCGGTTGCCGCCTGTACCGCGTCAAGTCCGCCGAAAATCCCTTCGCGCATGTAGTCTTCGAAGGTGCGCTTTGCGAGCCGCTTGTCCGGGTTCACCCACGAGGCCACAAACACCGTGTAGCCGCGCGACACCGCCCAGCGGATGAAGGAATTCTCGGGGCGCAAATCCAGGATGTAGAACTTGTTGATCCAGGGCGGAAAAATCAGCAGCGGAATTTCGTACACCTGTTCGGTGGTCGGCTCATACTGCAAGAGCTCGATCAGCTCGTTGCGAAACACCACCTTGCCCGGCGTGAGCGCGATGTTCTCGCCCACCTTGAACACGTCCTGCGTCTGGCGAATGGCGACGTCGCCGCCGCCGCGCTCGATGTCTTCCAGCAGGTGCTCCAAACCCTTCACCAGATTTGCGCCGTTCGATTGCAGCGTCGTGCGCAACACTTCCGGATTGGTGAGCACGAAATTGGTCGGCGCGATCGCGTCGGCAAACTGCTTGGTGTAGAAGCCGATGCGCTTGCGCTGACGCTCGTCCAGCCCGTTCACATTCGCCACGGTGTTCTGCATCCAGTTGGCGGTCAGCAGGTAGCTCTGCTTGATGAAATCGAAGACCTGGTTTTCCTGCCACTCCTTATCGCGGAAGCGCTTGTCGCCGCGCGCCGGCTCGACTACCGGCGCCGCCTGCCCGCCCATCATGCGCCGCGCAGTGCGTTCCCAAAGGCCCATGTAGTCGCGCCACAGCTGGAACTGCGCCTCCATGATGGCGGCAGGATCCGCCACGATGCCGCGCAGCAGATCGAAAAACGCACCGGTGAGGTTGAGCGGATCGAGCGGCTGGTTGGAGCCCAACTTGCCTGCCTGCCGCCGCGCAAACTCGTTCAGCAGCCGCTGCGACTGGATGCCAACCTCCACCATGTTGCGGGCGAAGGCACCGGGATCGCCAATGCGGTAATCAGGGGTGCCGCCGGCGGTGGCGGCCGCGGCGGCGTCGGCGCGCGCGGAACCGGTTTTGGAGTTTGCTGAGGACATCGGGTTCGGGGATTCGGAGTTGGCTAAACCTTTGATAGCCCCCTCGCTGCACTGCGGCAAGCGAAGGTAAACGTTGCGGGCCAATTCACTTGGAAGGATGCGGGCAGGCTTGTATAGGAGCCGGATTGGGCTGGCGCGTGTGACTTTCGCGCCTCATGGAGTGTTGGGACATGTTCGAGCTTGCTCGCGCATCGAGACCGGTTTGGCGGCTCTCGGCGGCATTGATGATGGGAGCGGCGCTGAGTGCCTGCTCCAGCGTGCCGGGCTGGGTGGATCCGACCACGTGGATCGGGTCTTCCGACAGTCAGACCGATACGCAGGCCACCGACGATCAGGGCACCGGTGGTGCATCCGCTTCGCAGGGCCAGACCGTCGCGGAAGCCAGCGATCAGTATCCCGCGCTGGCAGACACACCCGACAAGGCGCCCCCCGCCACGTCGACGGACGAGCAGAAGCAGGTGTCTAGCGCGCTTGTGGCCGACCGCAGCCAAGCGCAATACAGCGCCGAGGCGTTGCGCGGCGGCACGGAACCCGCGGCCGCTCCACCCGGAGCAGCGCCCGCAGAATCCGAAACCTTGGCGCCAATCCCCGCCACCAGCACGTCGGCGGCCGCCTCGCCCGGCGACCAGGCCGGCACGGATACCAATGCCAATCCCGATGCTGCGCTGGCGCAGACCGCTTCGGCCGCCCCGACCGCTTCCCCGCCGGTGGCGGGCACTTTGCCTTCGGAGGCAACAGCGGCTCCGCCGGCCTCGAGGATTGCTTCAACCGCCCCTGCGGCATCGCGCGCAACGGTGGGCTCGCCCGCGACGGCGCAGATCGCCCCGACGGATGCAGCGCTCGGCTTCCAGCCCTCGCACGCGCCGCCGCTCGATCCTCAGGTGGCCCAGCTCATGCCGTCAGGTTCCGGCCGGGTGGCTCACCGGCAGATGGCCTCGGCCGGTCCATCGGCGGCTCCGCCCATGTCTTCCGCGGGCGGCACGCCCGCCGCGGTTGTTACCTTTTCGCAAGATGCGGCCACGTTGGACGAGGCCGCGCGCGCGCAGGTCCACGCTGCCCTCGCGGCGTATCGGGCCGCGGGCGGACAAGGCTATGTGCGGGTTGTGGGGCACGCCGCCAGCAGCGGAAATTCCGAGAGGCAATTGGTCTCGGCGGTTAGTCGCTCACAGTCCTGCGCCGATGCGGTGGCCCGCGAGCTCATCAGAGAGGGCGTGCCCGCGAGCCGCGTACTTGTCGACGCGGTTGGCGATTCC
>DASXGS010000173.1:0-4320 GCA_036488975.1 Rhizomicrobium sp.
ACCACGATATCGATCACGCCGTTCGGCGCCTGCACGGAAACCGGTCCCACTTCCTTGGGGTGAAACACGCCGAGGCCGCCGCCCTCGATCATCGCCGGACCGCCCATGCCGATGGAGGAATTTTTTGTGGCGATGATCACATCGCAGCAGCCGAGCAGCGCAGCGTTGCCCGCAAAGCAATAGCCGGAATTGATGCCGACAAGCGGCACGAGCCCGGAGAGCTTGGCGAACTGATGAAAGGTGGTGACGTTGAGGCCGCCGGCACTCATGGCGTCTGTGTCACCGGGGCGGCCGCCGCCGCCTTCGGTGAAGAACACGATCGGAATGCGCCACTTCTCGGCAATCTGGAGCAGGCGGTCTTTCTTCTGATGGTTGCGCAGGCCTTGCGTGCCCGCGAGCACGGTGTAGTCGTACGACATCGCGACGATGCGCGCCTGCGCGTCCGAGAATTTGTCGCCGTTGACACGACCCAGCCCCATGACGAGGCCGTCGCCCGGGGTGCGGGCGATCAGCTCTTCCATGGTGCTGCGGCGCAGGCGCCCCGCGACCACCAGCGACGCGTATTCCACGAAAGAACCGGGATCGCAGAGGTCCTGGATATTCTCGCGCACGGTGCGCTGACCAGTCTTGCGGCGCTTCTCCACTGCTTCGGGGCGGGCGCGATCCAACGTGGTTTCACGGCGCTTGTAGAGTTCTTCAAGATCAGGACGGATGCGATCGAGATCGATATCTTCGGTTTCGCGCGCTGCGCCGGCAGCGACATCGGCCGCTTCGATGAACGCGAGCGGCGTGTCTTCGAACACCGTATCGCCAGGTGCCACCGCGAACTCGCGCAACACGCCGCCGGCGTTGGCTTCGATGACGTGCTCCATCTTCATGGCTTCCATCACCAGCACCGGTTCGCCCGGACCCAGCGTGTCGCCCACGGAAGCGATGAAATTGACAATGGTGCCCTGCAGCGGGGCCAGCAGCGGGGTCATGCCGTCGGGAGCTTTCAGCCCGCTGGAGTGTGCGACGTGGTGCTGCGAATCCGCCTTGCCATGATGCAACACGGCCAGCGGGTCGCCACTGTCCACCCGCACGCCAGCCCGTGCAGGCGCACGTTCGGCCGTCACGAACAACGCCTTGTGCCGTTCGGTGTCCGGCAGCAGCGTTTCGAGATTGTCTTCCAGGGTGCGGGTGTGGAATGCCCCGGATTCGAACGCGTGGTGCCGCAGCACGTTCTGCAGGAATGGAATGTTGGTGGGCACGCCCACAATGCGAAACTCGCTGAGCGCACGGTACGCTTTGCTCACGACATCGGCGAGACGCGGCGCGGGCGCGTGCACAATCAGCTTGGCCAGCAGGGAATCGAACCGGGCGCTGGTGCGGTAGCCGGCGTAGCCGAACCCGTCCACGCGGATGCCGCGGCCAGATGGCGGCTCGTAGATTTCGATGGTGCCGCCGGCTGGGCGTACACTTCCGTCCGGCTGCATGGTTTCCATGTTGACGCGCGCCTGCAGCGCCACGCCCCGCAGGGACGGCACTTCCGCTTGCGTCAGATGCAAATCGGCCAAGGAGGCGCCGCCGGCGATTTCCAGCTGGACGCGCACCAGATCGAGGCCGAGCACTTCCTCCGTGACGGTGTGCTCAACTTGAAGCCGCGGATTGGCCTCGATGAAGGCAAAGCGCTCGTTGTCCACATCGACGAGAAATTCGATCGTGCCGAGGCTTTTGTACTGGACGGCACAGGCAATCTTCACGGCCGCATCGAGAAGCTGTTGCCGAACATCATCTGGTATCGTGAGCGCGGGTGCGATCTCGATCAGCTTCTGCCGCTGGCGCTGGATGCTGCAATCGCGGTCCCACAGATGCGAGATCGCCGCGCCATCGCCCACAATCTGCACTTCGATGTGGCGCGCCTGCGGCATGAAGGCTTCGGCATAGACAGCGTCGTTGCCGAAGGCGCTTTTCGCTTCCGAAGCGCAGCGCGCGAAAGCGGGATCCAGTTCGGCCGCGCTCCGGACTAGCCGCATGCCGCGGCCGCCGCCACCGGCTACCGCCTTCAGCATGACCGCGCCGTGCTTGTGCAGAAACGCGCGCGCCTGTGCGAGGTCGACGGCGCCGGTGCCGGGCAGCACCGGCACATCGCAGGCGCGCGCGATCTCCCGCGCCCGCGCCTTGTCGCCGAAGGCGGCCAGCGTTTCTGGTGTGGGGCCGACGAACACCAGTCCCGCCTCGGCGCAGCCGCGCGCGAATTCCGCGTTCTCGCTCAGAAAGCCATAGCCGGGGTGGATGGCGTCGCAGCCGGTTTCGCGGGCCGCGGCAATGATCTGCGCGGCGTCGAGATAGGCGGCCGGGCCAGCCCGGGGCAGCGGCCGTGCGTCGTCCGTTTTGCGGGTGTGCAGCGCGGCAGCGTCGTCTTCCGAGAACACCGCTACGGTGGCGATGCCCAGTTCGGCGGCGCTGCGGGCGATGCGAATGGCGATTTCGCCGCGATTAGCGATCAGCAGCTTACGGATCATGCCGCCACTCTAGCGGCCAAAACCCGGCTTTGGGCAATTGCCAAAGCGGTGCGGCCGGCTCAGCCCCGGAGGCGGCGCATCTTGCGGCGGAAGGCCGGTGCCCCGCTGTTCCCCGGCGTCTGCTCGCCCGCCGCGGCAATCGCGGCCAGATATTTGACGAACCTGGCCCGTTCGGCGGCCGGGAGCGGCTCCAACAGGGCGCGCTCTGCGCGATCCGCAGCCGTCCGCGCAGACCGCATCGCCTTGCGGCCGCCGGGCGTGATCGCCACGGCGTTGGCGCGCAAATCGGTTTCGGTGCGCTTGCGGCTGATGAGGTTGCGCTCCAGCATCCGCCGTACCATTTCGGCGAGCGTCGAACGATCGATGCCGGTCATCTCGACCAGGGCCGTCTGGCTGACGCCTTCATTGTGCTCGAGCGCGCAAAGCACCGTGAATTGCGAGCGCGTCAGCTCACGCGCGCCGGCTTCACGCGCGTAGAGGTCGGAAAAATATTGTTCGCAACGACGCATGAGATGCGAAGGGGCTTCGGCGAGTTCGAAATTTCCGTTTGCCGCCCGCTGCGCCTTCGTCGCCATCCATCACCCCCAAAAAATGTTTTTCGCCGCCTCGTTTGCCGAAGCCGTTCAGGTATTCACAACGTTTGAAAATTGCATTCCCCAGGTGCGCTCCGCGACTTTGACTTGCACGAACCGTCCCCCGCCGCGAGGCAGATTAGACGAAACTTCGTTCGCGCGACAACAGCCTTGAAGCGGGAATTTGAAGAATCTTTTTTCGCCTGTGTCTCTTGCGCACAGCGGCAAAGGAACCCTCGAAGAGTGCAACTTTCCTGCACAAAAACCGAAAGACGCAGGGGCGCCCACGAAAAAGCCCAATGTGCTCATGCGAACACGCTGAGCGCGGCAACCGATCAGGATTCCGGATTTTCCTTGAGCTCATGCTTCAGAACGAGCGGCATTTGCGCAAGCCCGAACAGCATGATGAGCGGAATGATGCCGAACACTTTGAACTTCACCCAGGACGCTTCGGACATCGTGCGCCAGATCGCTTCGTTCGCGACCGCGAGCGCGAGAAAGAAGAACCCCCAGCGGTAGGTGAGCTTGCGCCAGCCGATTTCGGTGAGCTGAAACGCCGCGGCAAACACGTATTTGATGAAGAGATGGCCGTAATGCAGGCCAACCAGCAGCGTCAGGCCGAAGAACGCGTACAGCACCGTGGGCTTCATTTTGATAAAGGTGCCGTTCTTCAACCAGAGTGTGAGGCCGCCGAAGATCATCACCAAAATGGCGGTAAACAGCGGGATCGGAGAGATCTTCCGCTCGATGGCGTAACCGGCGGCGAGCGCGGCAAGCACCGCGACCATGAATGCGCCGGTGGCGATGAACAGCTGGTTGGGTGGCTTACCGATTTGATACGCGGCGAAGAAAATCAGCAGCGGCCCGAGATCGAACGCGAAGCGCAGCAGCGGTCCGACTTTGCGTTGTGATTGCGCTTGCTCGCTCATGCTGAACCCGTAAGTGCGGAGGCGAATTTCGCCGCCTCGAAAATCTGAAGATCGTCCGGCCGTTCGCCCACGCCGATAAAGTGCACCGGCAAACGGAACTTATCGGCGATGGCGACGAGTATGCCGCCTTTGGCGGTGCCGTCGAGCTTGGTCATGATCAACCCTGTGAGAGGCACGATGGTGCGGAAAGCTTCCACCTGACCGATGGCGTTTTGCCCCGTGGTGGCATCCAGCACGAGCAGCACGGCGTGTGGGGCGTTTGAATCC
The DNA here is from genome assembly GCA_036488975.1 of Rhizomicrobium sp. GTDB lineage: Bacteria > Pseudomonadota > Alphaproteobacteria > Micropepsales > Micropepsaceae > Rhizomicrobium. The sequence goes on from DASXGS010000173.1 coordinate 4,273, forward strand.
ACCTTCTTGATGACGCGCGCGATCTTTTCCAGCTCCGCCATCAGGTTC
>DASXGS010000202.1:0-4904 GCA_036488975.1 Rhizomicrobium sp.
CATCTGCGATTGGTGGTGAGCCGGGAGAAGCCGGTGACTGTCCATTTCGAGATGGATGCCATGATGCAGCGTCTTGTGGAGGCGCTCGAAATCGTCACGAGCCCGCGCCTGCGCGCGGTTTCCTGACCGGCCGAGCAAGGAACCGGCGGTCTCTCCCGACCGTTTCAAAGCGGGAGAGACTTAATGAACGTTGCCGATGAACGCACCCGGTCCATCTGGATGGACACATGGGTGGCCGATGCCCTTGAACTTTCATCCCATGCGCACGCGGATGTCGTGGTGATCGGCTCCGGCATTGCCGGCCTGTCCATCGCGTACGAGTTGGTGATACGCGGATGCTCGGTGATTGTTGTCGATCGGGGCGAGATCGGCAGCGGGATGACCGCGCGGACGACGGCCCATCTCGCCTCTGCGCTGGACGATTTCTATTCCGAGCTGATCAAGGCGCGCGACCTCATGATCGCGCGTGCGCTTTATCAGAGCCTCGCCGCGTCCATCGATCGCGCGGAAGAAATCCAGGCGGCAGAGAACATCGCCTGCGATTTCACGAGGCTCGATGGTTATCTGTTCCTCGCGCCGGATACATCGCCGTCCGACCTCGACGATGAATTGGAGGCATGTCGCAAGGTCGGAATTCCGGTCGCTGATTGTCGCGAGCCTGTGCCGCTTCAGACGGACGGAACAAGCCGCTCCATCCGCTTTCCGGCACAGGCGCGATTTCATCCGTTGAAATACCTGGCCGGCCTTGCGGCGGCCGTGCAGCGGCAGGGCGGACGTCTATTCGCAAACACGTGCGTGACCGAGGTGAGGGAGAAAGACGATACCGTTTCGGTCAAAACAGCGACCGGGCATGAACTCACGGCCAGCTCGGTTGTCGTGGCCACAAACTCGCCGATTGTCGACCGCATCACCGTTCACACAAAACAGGCGCCGTATCGCACCTTCGTCATCGCGGGCACGCTGCCTCGCGGCGCGCTGCCGGATGCCCTCTATTGGGACACCTTGGAGGCCTATCACTACATTCGCTTGCAGCCGCTGTCGGATAGCGAAGACGCGGTGATCATCGGCGGCGAAGACTACAAGTCCGGAGAAGAGAACGATGGCGAACGCCGTTTCGCCGCGCTGGAAGAATGGGCGCGCGCCCGCATTCCTGGGCTTGGGCCGATCACGCATCGCTGGTCAGGGCAGGTGCTCGAGCCGGCCGACTATGTCGGCTTCATCGGCAAGAACCCCGGCAACGAACACATCTACATCGTCAGCGGCGATTCCGGACAGGGGATCACCAATGGCCTCGTCGCCGGCATGGTGGTGTCAGACTTGATCACCAAGGGTGAAAGCCCCTGGCGTGAACTCTACGACCCGGGCCGGAAAGTTACCGGCAGCCTCGGCGAATATGTCAGCGAAAATCTCACGCCTCTGAAGAATTTTGCCGAATACATCACCGCAGGCGAGCTCTCGTCGTCTCGGCAGCTCAAGCCGGGCGAAGGCGGCCTCTACCGCAGCGGGCTCAAGAAGCTGGCGGTCTGCAAGGACCTGACTGGCAGGGTTCATGTGCGCTCCGCCACCTGCACCCATATGGGCTGTGTCGTGCACTGGAATTCGCTGGAACAGTGCTGGGATTGTCCGTGCCACGGCTCGCAATTCGCGCCCGATGGTACGGCGTTGAACGGACCCGCCACCACTGCCCTGGCAGACGAGGAAGAGCGATCCGCGGAGGCGGCAGAATAAGTAACAACAGGATTACTTCGGCGCCATCGCATCGGGCGGCGATTGATCCCGTGGCTGCGACGGCTGATTTGGGTGATCGACCGGATCGTTGTGCAGAATTCCCGTGCTGAGCTTCAGTCGGCGATCCTGCTCTTGCAGGTAAGGGATCTCAAAGCGCTCGATTTTGTCGCGATAGGCATTGAACGCGGCGTCGTCTGCCGGCAGCCGCTTGTCGCAGCGATCGGGCGCAAGATGTTGCTCTTCCTGGCACCACATGTCGAAGTTCATGTTCTGCACATCGTACCGCGAGCCCTGACCCTGCGGGTCGCTGGGTGCGGAATCGGACTGCGCCAGTGCCACTGTTGCGACAGTGAGACTACCAAGGCAGAAGAGGATAGAGCGAAACATGGCCATCGGCAGAAAGGTATCACAGATTAAATGGGCAGCGGACGGCCGAGTTCAACCGACAGTCGAAATTGGGGTGCTGGGGCGGAAATGTCACGTGCCGCCGCGGCGCTACGTACATGACGATTCGATGTAGAAAATTTGATGCTCGAGGTTAATCCTGCTCGCGCAAGGAAGGTCAACCGTGCGGTGGTGAGTGCATGTAGCTTTCGACCAGGCTGCCCGCCACCAGGCGCCAGCCATCGACCAGCACGAAGAAGATTAGTTTGAAGGGCAGCGAGATGATCACCGGTGGCAACATCATCATGCCCATGCTCATCAGGATGGATGCCACCGCCATGTCGATGATGAGAAATGGCACGAAGATCAGGAACCCGATCTCAAACGCGCGCTTGAGTTCCGACAGCATGAAGGCGGGTGCGACTGTCGTTAGCGCCAGCTGATCGGGAGAGGCCGGTGCCTTCTCGTGTTTCATGTCGATGAAGAGTTTGAGATCGGAATCGCGCACATGCGCCAGCATGAACTTCTTGACCGGCGCGCTCGCACGTGTCAGCGCCTCCTCCGTCGTCACCTGCTGATTCATCAGTGGCACAATGCCGGCGTGGTAGGCCTCCGTCAGCGTCGGCGTCATCACGAACAATGTAAGGAACAGCGATAGGCTGACGATCACGCTGTTGGGCGGCGCCTGCTGGACGCCCATGGCGGTGCGCAACAGCGACAGCACCACCACGATGCGGGTGAAACTCGTCATCATGATCAGGATCGAGGGCGCGAGGCTCAGGATCGTGATCAGCGCGATGATCTGCATCATGCGGTCGGTGAAAAGCCCGCCGCCGGAGAAATCGATGGAGAGACCGCCATTGGCTGCCGCGGCTGCGGCCGCCGGTGCTGCCGCGGTTGTGGCCATCGCGACATGCGGTGCGATCACCAGCACAACGAGCAACGGCAAGAGCAGGGCAAGTTTCTTCACGACGCCATCGCCAGTTCGGCTGCGCTGATTTCCGGCAACGGGACGGGCGCAGAAAGAGCGGCGGGAATTCCGGTTTCGATAAGTGATGCGCCCTGCGGTCCCATCAGCACGAGGTGCTCGGTGCCGTCGCGCTTCACCAGCATCAGCTTGTGCCGAGAGCCGATCATCAGGCTTTCGACAACCGACAGGCGCCGCAGGCTCTGGCGCTGGATGATGCCTGGCACGCCATAGCGTTTCGTCGTGAGCCACGCGCCGCCCATCAGTCCCAGCACAAGGATGAGGGCTCCGAAATAACGCGCGAGATCGATGAGATCCATGCGGCGCATACAAACGCGTCAACCTTAAGCGCGCGTTAAAAGCGGGAAGAATTTGCCGGGCAGAAAAGTTCGCCAGCGTTAAGCGCGGCTTAAATGTTCGCGCGCAAAGCTCTGCATTAAGGCTAACGATTGGTTACGGGGCGAAACCAGTGAACCTCACCGATGTGCCGCTGCTCAGCGCGTTGCGCGATCGCATGTCGTGGCTCAATTCGCGACAGACGCTGCTCGCGCAGAACGTGGCCAATGCCGATACGCCGGGTTACGCCGCACGCGATCTGAAGCCGATGGATTTTCAGGCGGAGCTCGATCGCCAGAACGCGCCATGTTTTGCGGGCGTCGCCACCACCGATCCGCGCCACATTGCGGTGCCGGTCAGCGGTCCAACGCAAAGTCCGGATGGGGAAATCACCCAGATGGAAACCACTGGCACCGGCAATTCGGTCTCGCTCGAAGAAGAAATGATCAAGGTCGCCGACACGCAGTCGCAATACCAGGCCGCATCGAATCTCTACGCCAAGGCCGTGGGCATGATGCGCACCGCAATCGGCAGCGTCTGATGGAGGAACACATGGATCTCGCCACTTCGATGGCGATCGTCGCCTCGGGCATGCGCGCGCAAACAGATCGCATGCGCGTGATTTCCGAGAACATCGCCAACGCCAATTCCACTTCGAAAACTGCGGACGGCGATCCGTACCGCCGCAAGATCGCGACCATGCAGAGCGAGTTCGACCGCGCCATGGATGCAACCGTGGTGAAGCCCGGGCAGCCCGTGCAGGACATGACCGATTTCCGCCTGCAATACGATCCCGGCAATCCGGTGGCGGACAAAACCGGTTACGTGAAACTGCCCAACGTCAATCCACTGGTGGAAATCATGGACATGCGCGAGGCACAGCGCTCCTACGAAGCGGACCTCACCGTGATGGAGGCGTCGAAGGCGATGATGGCGCGCACCGTCGACCTCCTGAAGAAATAGGAGACTGAAACATGGCGATCCCTCCAGCCGTCGGCGCCGCCGCCTATCAGGCCATCTCGAAGATCGGCACGGGCGCCGCGGCAGCATCCCCGGCCGCCGGCACGGCGGCCGCGGGCATGCCGAATTTCTCCGACTTCCTGTCGCACGCCATCAACGATGCAGCGGGCACGATGAAGCAGGGCGAGCAGATGGCTGCCAAGCAGGTCACCGGCAAGGGCGACATTGTGAGCGTGGTGAACGCGGTGAACGCGGCCGAGCTCAGCCTCGATACGGTGGTGGCGATCCGCGACAAGGTCATCGCCGCCTATCAAAGCATCATGCAGATGCCGATTTAGCCGAAAACCTGAACCCGAAATCGGAACCCACAATGTCACCATCGGATTCCATCGATTTCGCGCGACAGGCGATCTGGGTGCTGCTCGAAATCGCCACGCCTGCCATGCTTACCGCGCTGGTGGTAGGCCTGGGCATCGGCCTGCTGCAAGCCCTCACGCAAATCCAGGAAATGACGCTCGTCTTCGTGCCG
>DASXGS010000282.1:0-11107 GCA_036488975.1 Rhizomicrobium sp.
GCCTGCGTGTCTGTCGCAATCATGGGCGGACAGATCAAGAAGTGGTCTCCCTCTATTCCCCCTCTGGTCCGGCGCGAGTAAATGATGAGGCCGCGTTCATAGGCCAGTTCGACGAGTCTCAAGTGCGCGTTAAAGTCCTTCGGCAATGGCGTCATGCTTTCGCGGTCTGTCACGAGTTCGATCGCGAGCAGGAGGCCCTTGCCGCGGACATCACCCACAATCGGGTAATCGTCCATGAGCCTCGCAAGCTGCTGCTTGAGCGAAGTGCCGACCGAAGTCGTATTGTCGAGCAGATGGTTGCCCAGAATCTCCTCTACGACCGCAAGGCCGGCGGCACATGCGAGCGGATTTCCGGCATAGGTGAAGCCATGCTGGAAACCACCGGCATCGAGAACCGGCTCGACAATCCGGTCGTGCGCAATCATCGCACCGAGCGGGACGTAACCGGCACCGAGCCCCTTCGCCAGCGCGATGATGTCGGGATTGATGTTCCAATGCTCGGCCGCGAAATACTTTCCGGTTCGCCCCGCCCCGCTCATTACCTCGTCGTAGATCAGGATGACGCCGAACTCGTCGCAAATTTCCCGGATGCGGGGATAATAGGTATCCGGCGCCACCAGCGCGCCGGTTGAGGCGCCCCCGACAGGCTCCATGATGAAGGCGAGAACCGTTTCGGGGCCAAGCTCGATGATCTTGTCACGCAGCATCTCGGCGTAGCGCAAGCCCCGCTCGGCCTCGCTGAAATTGTCGCGATCCAGATAACACCGGGGCGCCGGTATCTTGGGCATGGCTTGAATCATCGGCGAGAACGGTGCGTTCAGCGGCGCATAGCTCGTCACCGCAAGCGCGCCGAACGTGGAGCCGTGATAGGAGGGCTCCCGCGAAATAACGCGCCATCGGTATTCCTGCCCGGTCGCAACCGTGTACTGACGCGCAAGTTTCAGACTGCTTTCGACCGCTTCCGAACCCCCGGAAACAAAGAAGACCTTGTTGTGCCCCGGCGGCGCAAGAGACGCGAGAGTAGCTGACAGCCGCTCGGCGGGTTCGTTTTCAAAGTGCAGGCGATAGGCGAAGGTCGCCCGTTCCATTTGCCGCCGCATCGCCTCGAGGACGCGCGCGTTGCTGTGGCCGATATTCGAGACCATCGCGCCGCTGGAACCGTCGAGATACCGCTTCCCGTTCACGTCCCAGATGTAGATGCCCTCGGCGCGATCGATCAGCGGCCGACGCAGCCGAGATTGGTAGAACAGATTCGACGGTCCTCCCGGCTTCCAGGGTTTCTGCGCATTCATGCCGAGATTCCGCCGGTTGGCCCCGAGAACTGTCGCCCGAGTGCGGCGAGCCTACAGTGTTCCGCCATCTGGTAGAGTATACAAGGAGGACTGGGTGGACGCGACCGACGGGGGAAACGCTGCACAACGAGTTCACGGTGGCGCCGGCAACACGCGACGATGTTTCGGCGATCTGGCAGATGCTGCGGGCGCTTGGAGCAGCATTGAATCGCGCCGATGGGGTGAGGAGCACCGCGGAGGACATCGCGCGGTATGGCTTTGGTCCGTCGCCCGCATTCGAGGCGGTGATCGCACGCCATGCGCGCACACCCGTTGGCCTGGCAATCTACTTCTTTGAGTTTTCGACCTGGCGGGGTGCTCGGGGCGTATATCTTCAAGATCTGTATGTTGCGGAGGAGATGCGCGGGCTGGGCATCGGCCACCGTCTCCTGTCTGCAGTGGCGGGGCAGGCACGCCTACGGGATGCGCTTTACATGCGGTTGTCGATACACGCCGGGAACGCGGACGGTTTGCGCTTCTACGAGCGTCTGGGTTTCGTCTCCCAAGACGAGCATGTTCTGGTGGGGGAAGGGCAATCCTACGATGCACTTTAAGCCGGCCGATGCATGAAAACACTGTTGCCGAGCTTTTCGCTCGCGATCCTGGCTGCAGCGATGCCGGCAATCGCGGATCGCGCGCCCGTGCTGAAGCAAATCAAGGTGCCACACGACTACTATTACCGGGAAATGTACCTGCCGCAGCTGACCGCCGGGCCGAGCGCTGTTGCCTGGTCGCCGGACAGCCGTTCATTGGTTTACGCGATGGCGGGAAGCCTCTGGAAGCAGCGCGTCGATGCGGTGACCGCGGAAGAGATAACAGCCGGTCCCGGATACGATTACGAACCCGACTGGTCGCCTGACGGCAAAACGGTTGTGTTCGTGCGCTACTGGCACGACGCCATGCAGCTCTGCGCGCTCAACGTTTCGACCGGATCGGTGACGCAGCTGACCACCGGGGCGGACGTCAATCTGGAACCGCGCTGGTCTCCCAACGGTCAGAAGATTGCGTTTGTTTCGACCAAAGGCACCGGCCACTTTCACATTTTTGTCGGACGGTTCGGCAAAGCGGGCTTCACCTATGCTCCATGGTCCGTCGACCGGCAAAGCAAGGTCGCGCGCTACTATTACAGCCCGTTCGACCAGCAACTCAGCCCGACATGGGCCCCTGACGGCAGCGAACTGATTTACGTCGACAATCCGGACGTTGCGTATGGTTCCGGTTGGCTGTGGCGCAGACGCATCGACCAGGCCAAACCGGCGCAGCTGATTCATCGCGAGGAGACGAACTGGAAAGTATCGCCCGACTGGTCGCCCGACGGGAAGCGGGTCGTTTATTCCTCCTATGCCGGTCGGCAAACGAACCAGCTCTGGTTGGTCACGGCTGGTGGCGAGGACTATCCGATCCAGATTACCTACGGAGAGTTCGATTCAACGAGACCGCGCTGGTCGCCGGATGGTTCGCAGATCGCCTTCATCTCGAACCAAAGCAAAAGTACCGAGCTGTGGCTTCAGGAAGCGGTCGGCGGAGCGCGGCACAAACTGGCGATTGCCAAGCGTACCTACAAACGGCCGATGGGTACGCTCGCCCTTCAGATCGTCGATGAGCACAGCAATCCGGTTGCTGCGCGTGTTGCGGTGCTTGGCAGCGATGGGCGGTCCTACGCACCGGACAACGCGCTCATGCGGGGGGATGATTCCTTCGATCGCGGCAAGCAGGATTTCGAAACGCATTATTTCCAGACGCGGCCGGGAGAGGTCCGCATTACCATTCCTGCGGGCAACGCATCGGTGACTGTGTGGCACGGCGACCGGTATCGGATATCGCGCTCCGCCGCCGCTGCGATCACGCCGGGAAAAATTACATTAGAAAAAGTAGTGCTCACCCGGCTGGACATCCCGCGCGATTTTGAGCGCTGGCAAAGCGCCGACGTTCACGTGCACATGAATTACGGAGGGACCTATCGGACGACGCCTCCCGATCTTGTCGGTCAAGCCCAGGCAGAGGATCTGGATTTCGTCTTCGATCTGCTGGTCAACAAAGAGCAGCGCGTGCCCGATATGGCATATTTCTCTCCCCATCCGGATCCGGCTTCAACCCGCGACATCGTTCTCGCCCATTCGCAGGAATATCACTCGAGCTATTGGGGGCATCTGGGCCTGCTCGGCCTCGACGACCACTACATCATCCCCGGTTACGCCGCGTATCCGTATACGGCGGCGGCAAGCCTATATCCGGACAATGCAGCGGTGGCCGATTTGGCGCACAAGCAACATGCGCTGGTCGGCTACGTCCATCCGTTCGATACACCGCCCGATCCGAACCAAAGCGGACTGACGGACGAGCTGTCGATCGACGTCGCGCTTGGCAAAGTCGACTACTACGAGGTTGTCGGTTTCAGCAATCACAGGACATCTGCCGATATATGGTACCGGCTGCTCAATTGCGGGTTCAACCTTCCGGCCGCCGGCGGAACGGATGCCATGACCAACTACGCATCGCTGCGCGGACCCGTGGGATTGGCGCGCGTGTATGTGCTGCCGGATCCGCTTTCCAATGGATCACCGCTGGCGCGTGAGCGTGCTTGGCTGAGCGGTCTCAAAGCTGGCCGCAGCATGGCGACCAACGGCCCGCTGCTCGGGCTTACCGTGGAGGGCAGACTACCCGGCGGCCAAATCACGTTTCCCGCCGGTGCGCATCCGATGCACTACAACGGTTGGCTGCGCTCGCTCACCGGCATCGATCACGTTGAACTCGTATTCAACGGAACCGTTGTGAAATCCTTCCCTCTGAGTGGAAATCGAACGTCCGCGAACCTATCCGGTGACCTCGATATAGATCGGAGCGGTTGGCTCCTGTTGCGCGCGTGGAACGAGCACGCGACGCCCGATGTCTTTGACATCTATCCTTACGCCACCACCAGCCCAATCTTCATCGCCGTGGGCTCCAAACCGCTACGGTCGAAAACAGACGCGGAATTCTTCCTGAGGTGGATCGAGCGAGTCAGGGAATCCGCTGCGACAAATGCAGACTACAACAGCACTGCGGAGCGTACGGCCGTACTGAACCACATCGATGCGGCGCGGCGCGTTTTCGAGCACCTGCGCGAGGATGCCGGTCACTGAATTGCCTTCACAGGACGATACGTCATGGACGATCATGCAACGGGCTCGCGGGGTCAAACGCGGAAGGAGGCTCGGAGGCCAGACGAACCGCCGTCGGATCGCTTGTGGTTGCGGCATCCGGTCGAAGAAGGGCGCGATCACATTCGCGGCGATGCCGCCGCGCCGAACGCCGCGACGATCGTGCTCTACGGGGACTATCTCTGCCCGTACTGCAGGCGCCTGCGCCCGCTCATTGCCCAGCTGCGTGAGCGCCTTGGAGATCGGCTGGTGTATGTCTTCCGGCACTTTCCCAACGAAAAGGCGCATCCCGGCTCGACGTTCATCGCACGCGTGACAGAGGCGGCCGCACAGCAAAACTGCTTCTGGCAGATGCATGACTGGCTGTTCGACAATCCATTGCCGAGCAAGGCCGACGTGCTCGCCCATGTCCGCTCGCTTGGCCTCGACATGAACATGTTTGAGCGGGATCTGGAGAGCGAGGAGGTGCGGGCGCGTGTCGAATCCGATCGCAGGCGGGGCCGAAGCAATGGCGTCACTGGAACACCGACCATCTTCATCGACGGCCTGCGCTACGACGGCGCTTGGGACTTCTACTCCATGCTCGAGGCGATCGAGCAGCCGATCGCGGCGCGCGTTCAGCGCTCGGCTCGCTCCTTCGCAAGCCTTCCCGCCTCCGGCGGGATTGCGCTGCTGCTTGCCGCGCTGCTGGCGCTGGTATGCGCAAACACGCCGATAGCGTCGCTGTACCATCAATTTGTGGGACTTCCTCTCGGGATTGGAGCGCCAGGCAGTCTGCTTTCGATGCCCGTCGCGGCATGGTGTTCGGAGGGCCTGCTGGCCATTTTCTTTTTGCTGGTCGGCCTCGAGATCCGCCGGGAAATGACAAGCGGCTCGCTCACCGATCCGCGTGCAGCCGCATTGCCAGTTATCGCCGCCATTGGGGGCGTGCTGGCGCCGACGGCTATCTATCTCCTCCTCAATTCTGGGCCCACAGCCTCAGGATGGTCGGTGCCCACGGCGACCGACATCGCGTTTGCGCTGGGCATCCTCGCGCTCTTCGGCTCACGCATTCCAGCAAGTCTCAGGGTGTTTGTCGCCGCGTTCGCGGTGGTCGACGACATCCTCTCGGTTCTGACCCTCGCAATCTTCTATCCGCGCGGCTTCAGTCTGGTCTGGATTGCCGCTGGGTTCGGCACAATCGTGATCCTGTACGTGTTGAATCGCTCGCGCGTCTACACGGTGTGGCCGTATCTCGCCGCGACCGTGATGCTTTGGGTGAGTCTGCACTCCTCAGGGATCCACGGCGCGCTCGCCGGTGTAGTGCTGGCAGGCTTCCTGCCGACGCGCCCCACCCCGACGGTCGGTCCGCTGCTGGCGCAGGCGGCGACGGCACTCGCCACGCTAGAGGCTGAACAGAAAGAAGCGAGCGAGGCGGGCTCTGCGCAACGCCTCGAGGAAGAAGCCGTTTGGGATTGGGCGAGCCGCAATCTCTCAGCCGCCAGCGACAGGCTGCTTTCACCCGCAGATCGCATCGAGAGAGCCGTGTCCCCCTGGACCGCTTATCTCGTCCTGCCGCTGTTTGCCTTTTCGGCAGCGGGCATCGGCTTGAATGTCGACTGGTGGGCGCCTGAGGCCGCAAATGTGCTGGCCGGCGTGGTCCTCGGCCTGGTGATCGGAAAACCGCTCGGCATTTGCGTGGCGTCATTCCTGGCGATCAAGTCCGGCGTGGCCATTGCGCCGGATGGGATCAGCGTTCGCAATTTCCTCGGTGCGGCGTGCCTTTGCGGCATTGGAGATACCGTATCCCTGCTGTTGGCTGATCAGGCGTTTCCGCACGGCGCGATTGCCGATGTGGCTAAGATCGGGGTGTTGATTGGTTCGGTGCTGGCGGCCGCCGCGGGCGCCGGAATCCTGGCTCTGAAGAGTCCATCTGCGGCAACGACCGAGGCTGCTGCGGTTTAGCGATTCACTTGTGTTCAGGCCTGGCCGCAGCGCGCGAGGACTCCAATGGAACCTTCACGGACCCCGCGCGTTGGCGCGTGTTGTTCCACGTCGGCGCGGCTTGAGCCGTCCGGCGATGGTCACGCCACCAGGGGGATCCGCATGTCTCGTCTCAGAAGCCTTTTGGCCGCCGGTGCGGCCGTTGCTATTCTCGGCGTTGCCGGCGCCGCTGCCGGACCGGCGAAGCATTACCACATTTTCCGCGCGACCTCGTTCCAGGCGCTGGCGAAGCAGCCCGCGCCTTTGTCGGGCGACATGAACTACTACGGCGGCCCCGTATTCTCGAACGTCAAGGTCGAAACCGTAATGTGGAACCGAGATGTGCCTAGACGAACCAAGGACAAGATCCCGCTGTTCACTGCCGCGCTGGTGAACAGCACCTATGTGGATCAGCTGGGCGAATACGACACGAGGCATGTCACCGCCATCAACGGGCACAAGAAGACACACCAGACCATCGAACGCGGGACCTATCTCGGCCAGGTGGTGTTGAAGCCGCAGAACCAATCGACCACGCTCCAAGACAGCGATATCCAGGCCGAGTTGAAGTACCAGATCGCCAAAGGCGTACTGCCGCCGAACGACGACAACACGCTTTATATGATCTATTTCCCGTCCAACATCACCATTCTGCTCGATGGTCAGCCTTCATGCGTTGTGTTCGGCGCATACCATTTCGCCACCATCGACAACCGTCGCGCGAAGAAGAGGAACATCCTCTACAGCGTGGAGCCGGAATGCAATTCTGGCTTCGATTACCTCACCTTCGCGGCCTCGCATGAGTTTGCGGAAGCCACGACCGATAACGTGCCCACCCCTCTCGTGCATCCCGATTTCCCGCAAGCCTGGAATGACGATCAGGCATTCGAGATCGGCGACAAATGCTCCACCAGCGGCACGCTGACGTCGCTCGCCGGCAGCTGGGAGGTCACGCAAGTTTATCTGAACAGCCTGCACGGCTGCAGTACGACGGCGACGTACACAAGTCCCTAGCAGGGGGGAGCCGGACTGCAGAGCCGATCAGGCTGCTGCCATGCGCTCAGCCACCAATGCGTCCCAGGTGAGGCGCACCATAGGCTGCGGCTGGGTTACGGGCGCGGCAATGGCGGGGCCGCTCAGCCAGCGGATGCCGGTTTCGTGCGCAAGCCCCAGCATGTCCGCACTCGAGAGGCCGTACAGAAACGTGCCGAGTTTCGCGCCCTTCGCGGCCAGCGCCAGCCGCGCGATATCGGCTTCCAGGCGCAAATCCAGCGTGGGCTGCACAATTTCCAGCCCGATCGCCTGCAGGCCAATTCCCTGATAGGCGGCGTAGGCGCGGGAGCCCGGCGCCACCGTGGCCATTACGTGCCTCGCAAACGGCCGCATCGTGTTGATCAGGTCGGCGAGACGTCTCTGTGCCACGCCTGGTGGCACACCGGTGAGTATGAAGATCAGATACTGCCGGTGCTCGGCGAGCAGGTGACGGCAGGCAGAGGTAAGCTCCATCCGGCCGAGCGGTGAGCCGATCGTCTCGAACGAAAATGGCAGTGAGAGTAGAAAGCGCTGACCGCCGCGCAGCGCGGAGGCTAGCTCGGATATTCCCGCGTGCAGCGCCGCGATCTCGATAGCGATGCGCTCCTTGATCGTAGTCTGCTCGGGCGGCATGGCCTCGGCGTGAGATTCCAGCACCCGGTAGGCGCGTGATTGGCAGAGATATGTGGTTATTGCTTCGTTGCGGCTGTCCCAGACGGGCAGATATGAATAGGCGAGGTCCACACGCACTTCTTGGCGCGTGGCGGCGGCCAATTTCGTGGCAATGGCCGCACGCGCGTAAGGCGAAGCAGCAAAATCGTGAATTCCCGCCTTCTCCGCCATCGCAAGAATCTGCTCTGTGGTGAGTGGATGCAGCTCGAGCAAATCGACGCCGCCGCTCCGCGCGGTGCTAACCTGGATCTGGCCGAGATCGCAGCGGCCGAGCAGGCTGTTGTGCAGATCGTAGGCGATGCGCAGGCAGACGATGTTGACGTCCTGCGGATCGGCCGATGGCATGGTAACCAGGTAGGTGGTGTCGTCCAGCGGAGCGAAAAAATCGGTGGGGCGCAACGCGTGGCGCAGCAGGCCCTCGAGCCGCGAAATGACGCCCTCCCGCAGCTTTGGCCAGCGGTCGCCGGCCTGCTCCCGGATAGCACCGAAACCGATGACGTTGACGGAGCCACGCTCCAGTAGCGCCGGCGAGGCGGCGAACCGGACCTCCAATGGTGTCGGCTGCAACACGGCACGTCTCCCCACAGCCAAGCACAAGACTACCCAAGTAAAATGTGGATACCTTGATTTAGACCATTCTCTGCTGGGAAGTTGGTGAAGGAAGCGTTACGTCCGTGGCCCCCGCGTCGCGCCGAATTCTCTCGTCAACACCCAAACGTGAAGGTTTGCGCGGCTGTTCTCTCCAAGTCTGGCCGCTACGCTGGTCGGTGTGTGTGCAGGGGAATTCGATGCGGCTCCGCGTTCCGGCAATGGCTCTTTTGGCGATCCTTGCGACAGGGGTGGGCGTCAACGCCGGTACCCTGCAGCCGCTGAATCATCCTGCGCCGGAAGGCATCGATATCGCCTTTCAGCTCACCGATGGCCGGGTGCTGGGCCAGTCTGCGGCCACCGAGCGGCATTGGAATCTTCTAAAGCCAGACAGCCACGGCAATTACGTCAACGGTGGCTGGACCCGGGCAGCGGACCTACCATCGGATTACGGCCCGTTTGCTTTTGCCTCTGCGGTCCTCGCGGACGGACGCGTCATCGTCCAGGGGGGTGAGTACGATTTCGGCATGTTCACGCTGACCAACCACGGCGAGGTCTACGATCCGCAGCGCAACACCTGGACGGCGCTGCCGCCACCGCCGGGCTGGGGCTATATCGGAGACTCCGCAGCGGCTGTGCTGCCCGACGGCCGCTATGTGGTGGCGGAGAAACTGGACAAGCGAATGGCGGCACTCGATCCGGTGTCGATGACCTGGACCGCACTGGCCACCGCCGGGAAGAACGATTTCAACTCCGAGGAAGGTCTCACCTTGCTCCCGGACGGCAGTTTGCTCACGGTCGATGTGAAAAATGCTCCGCACACGGAGCGGTACATGGTTCAGGCCGGAATCTGGTCCGAGGCCGGAAGTACGCCCGTTTCCCTCAAAGCGCCGCCGGAGTGCTGCGGCTGCGCCCGTTACGGCGGCGGGTGTTACTATCCCCCGGGCGAAACCGGACCGGCGATCCTGCGGCCGGATGGAACTGTGTTCGCGACCGGCGGCCTGCCGCAGGGCGAGACCGTCGCGCACACTGCCATCTATTCTCCGAGTCAGAATACATGGAAGGCCGGTCCTGATTTTCCAGACGGCGACGATGCCGGCGACAATTTCGCGGTGCTCTTGCCCAATGGAAATGTGCTGGTGCAGGGCAGCAGCGGCTACCCGTACGAATTCGATGGCACCAATCTCGTGAAGCAAACGGTCTGCACCTGCGGCGGCAGCCTGATGCTGTTGCCGACGGGGCAGGTGCTGGTCGGCGGCGGCGCCGTTTACGCATCTCCGGGCGTCGTGCCTGCCGCCTGGCGGCCGCATATCACGAGTTTCCCGGCGACAGTGCACCGCGGTTCGAGCTACACAATCTCCGGATGGCAATTCAACGGGCGTTCGCAGGCGAACGCGTTCGGCGACGAGCTGATGACGGCGACCAATTATCCGCTGGTGCGCATCATCAACAACGCGACCAAACATGTTTTCTATGCACGCACCCACGACCACAGCACGATGGGTGTTGCCACCGGCAAAGCGATCGTTTCGACGCATTTCGACGTGCCAGCCAGCGCCGAAACCGGCGCGAGTACGCTTGTCGTCGTGGCGAATGGGATTCGTTCGCCGGAAGTCTCTGTTACCGTGAACTGAAGTAACTCGCCGGCCCCGACGGTCTTATCCGAGCAGATCGGAAAAATCCGGATGGCGACGGAACCAGGCGCGCGCATAGCCGCAAAGCGGCGTGATCTTCAGCGCATGTTCGCGCGCGTGATCCGCAATGGCGCGCATCAGGCGGCCGGCAGTGCCTTTGCCGCGTAAGGGTGGCGGCGACTCGACATGTGGAATAGTGAGGCGATCGCCGTTGCGCCGGTAGGTGGCAAACGCGGTGAGCCCCTGTTCCACCAGCTCGAAACGTTGCCGCTGTGCGTTGTCGGAAAACTGACCGTCGTTCATCGAAACACTCACGCGACGTCTAACGTTTTGCCGAGCGCATTTGCTCCGTCGGTTCGCGCGACATCCACGGCAGCATCAGGCCGATCGGCACGATCCACGCCATCCCCGCGACCGCATAATACAGGAACTGCACAACACCATTGGCATGCGGCAGCACGTGAACGCCCAAGGCCATCGCAAGCAGTGCATAGACCGGTAGCCATACAAGGATGACCACTGCTCCGATCAGCTTCTTGCTTCGCACGCTGCGGGCCATCTCAGTCCTGACTTTGTGTCATAAAAATCAGTTCTTTCCAGAGGGCGTGAACACCTTTTCGCCACGATTCACGCGCGACCATTTTTCTGCGGTCCCAATGGGGATCGATGTTCCGGGAGGACATCGTCATGCAAACTCTTCTCGCCGTTCATGGCATCTCGCCGTTCGGTCGGCAAGGCAGGTTCGGCA
>DASXGS010000331.1:0-1817 GCA_036488975.1 Rhizomicrobium sp.
CCGAGAATGCGGCGCTGAAAGACCTGGTGAGGTTTCGCGTCGGCGGTCCTGCGGAAACCCTCTTCCGCCCCGCAGATGCCGAAGACCTCGCCACCTTTATCTCTGCCAAGCCTGCGGACCTGCCGGTGTCGGTGATCGGCGTGGGTTCCAATCTGCTGATCCGCGATGGCGGCATTCCCGGCGTGGTGGTTCGGCTCCCCGGCGCATTCGGCAAGATCACGGCAGAAGGCACCCGCATTCGCGCCGGCGCGGCAGCACTTGATGCGGCGGTCGCACGCGCGGCGGCGGAAGCGGGTATTGCCGGTCTTGAGTTCCTGCGCGGCATTCCCGGCACCATCGGCGGCGCGCTGCGCATGAACGCTGGTTGCTATGGCCGCGAGATCAAGGACGTGTTCGTTGAAGGCAAGGCGGTCGACGCACAAGGCAACATCGTTACGCTGAGTGCCGAAGACATGGCGTTTGTCTATCGCAAGAGTGGCGTGCCGGAGGACATGATCTTCGTCGAAGCCGTACTGGAAGGGGAGGCCGGCGATCCCGAAGAAATCCGTGCCCGGATGAATGCGCTTGTGGAACAGCGCGAATCGACTCAGCCTGTGAAATCGAAGACCGGTGGCTCGACCTTCAAGAATCCGCCCGGGCACAAGGCGTGGCAGCTGATCGACGAAGCCGGCTGTCGCGGTCTGATGCACGGCGCGGCGCAGGTTTCCGAGAAGCATTGCAACTTTCTCATCAACACCGGCGAGGCCACCGCCGCGGACATTGAAGGACTCGGCGAAGATGTGCGGGCCCGTGTGAAGGAGAAATTCGGCATCGCGCTCGAATGGGAGATCAGGCGGGTGGGCCGGCCATGAGCGAATTCAGGCGCGTGGCCGTGCTGTTGGGAGGACGTTCGGCAGAACGCGAGGTCAGCCTCTCGTCCGGCGCGGGCTGCGCGAAAGCGTTGCGCGAGGAAGGTTTCGACGTGATCGAAATCGATCCCGGCGAGAATCCCGCGTCGCAACTGCTCGAGGCGAAGGTCGATTGCGTGTTCAACGCGCTGCACGGCCGCTGGGGCGAAGACGGCTGCATCCAGGGCATGCTGGAGCTACTGCGCATTCCCTACACGCATTCTGGCGTGCTGGCATCGGCGCTCGCCATGCACAAGCAACGCACCAAGGACGTCTATCGCGCTGCGGGCATTCCGATCGTGAAATCATTGATCGCGGATCGCCGCGAGGCGGGGCGCGAGCACCTGATGGAGCCGCCTTATGTCATCAAGCCGGTGAACGAAGGCTCATCCGTCGGCGTCTACATCATCCGCAAGGGCGACAACCGGCCGCCGGAAGAGCTTACCCGGCCCGAATGGCACCTCACCGACGCGATGATGGTCGAGGAGTATGTGCCGGGCCGCGAGTTGACCGTCAGCGTGTTGGGTGGCCGCGCGCTGGGCGTGACGGAAATCACCACGGAGCTTGCCTTCTACGACTACGAGGCCAAGTACGCCGCAGGCGGTTCGCGCCACATTCTCCCGGCAAAGATTTCAGCTTCTGTTGCCGATGAAGCGATGCGGCTGGCCGTGCTGGCGCACGAAGTGCTGGGCTGCCGCGGCGTCACGCGCACCGATTTTCGGTTCGATGAAAGCGGCGGCAAACCCCGGCTGGTCGCGCTTGAAACCAACACCCAGCCAGGCATGACGCCGACCTCGCTGGTGCCGGAACAGGCCGCCTATGTCGGCATGAGCTACGGCAAGCTGTGCCGCTGGCTGGTGGAGGACGCCTCATGCGATCGGTGAGCGCCGCCGCCGCCAAGAGCCGCAGTCGCGGCCGCGCCTCGGCGAA
>DASXGS010000336.1:0-4645 GCA_036488975.1 Rhizomicrobium sp.
ATGCGTGATGGGACCGGTGCTCAAACCCGCCACCCCGCCGAGGAGCGCCTGTTCACCGGGGCCAGAAATCGCACTGTTCGCGTGAGAATATCCCACCGAGCCGCCCCAGTTCCCACCCACCACGCCACCGGCGATGGCGCCTTCAGTCGAGCCGCTCGCGGAAGCGCCGCTAATTGCCCCATAGTAATTGTATCCGACGACGCCGCCATCGTAGCCGCGGCCGGCGATCTTGCCCGCGAAGCTCGCATTCTCGACAAAGGCGGTGTTCTTGTTCCAGTTTCCGGTGTTGGACCCGGCGACACCGCCAATCATATCCGTGCGGCGACCTCCCGTGAGAGTTCCGGTTACACTGACATTCCGAATGCGGCCGCTGTTGAGCGCCACCAGGCCCGCCAGATCTCCCTCATAACCGCCCGCCGCTTTGATGGCCGAAATCCTCAGATCACGAATTACTCCGGCGTTGCTGGAAAAGAGCGCCGTTTCCGTGTTTTCCGCGGTTGACGTGTCTTTGATGGTTAGGTGGCTGACGGTGTTGCCCAAGCCTTCGATCTTGCCCTTAACGGCGGTGGGAACGGGCGATGCCGGATAAGTTCCGTCACTGGAGGCATCGTAGTCCGCTGTCAGGGCATAATTGCCGGATGGTTTCTCTTGCACTGCAGCTGCAAGGCCCGAAATTCCGGCAACAAGGCGATAGCGCTCACCGTTGATGGTCAGCTGGCCGGTCAAGTCCCAGAAGGTGATTTTTCCCTTGCCGACAAATGAGAAATCGCCGCCGGCGCCGCCAACGTTTGTCGTCAATGTGATTCCGCCCGGTCCGGCCACGGAAACTGTGTTCGCAAAAGTAATTCCGCCATAGGCCTGCAGGGTGAGTGTGGTGGCGGCTGTCCAGCTGAAAGGTGCACCGACCGCGATATCGCTGGCGCCGTTCCCGGCAACCACTTTCACGTCTCCGCTCGCCAGCATGCCTGCGAGAGCCGTTGCATTCAGCACGGCATCGGTAGCGGTCGCCTTGCAGACGTTCGCTCCGCAGTGGACGTTTTGCGTTGCACCGGTCGAAATGACCATGGCAGCTCGTGTGACCGCCGTTTGCTGGAGTAGGGCACAAACAGTTGCGGTGCAGAGCGCGACTGCCCGTTTCATCGGCGCATACCTTTCAAGATCGATTGCGGTCCTCAATCGGCTCTACGGAGTGATTTCAAACGCCGTGCCGAACGCGTTCGCGCCACCCAAAGTCGTCGTGCCATAGACATTGCCTTGCCCATCCAGAATTACGCCAGCGACGGGCACGGAACCGTTCGCGCAGCCATCGGTGGCGCAGAAGCTGTACAATGTCTGAAAGATTTTGCCCGAAAGTTCGAACACCGTGCCGTGGCCCACTCCGCCGCCGTATGTCGTTCCGAACAGGTTGCCTTTGCCATCCGCGGTGAGGCCGGCAAATGGGAAGACACCCTGGCCGCTGCCATTCCCGAAATCATGCAGATCTTTAAACACGAACGTGTCCACGACGGGTTCAAGCTTGTAGATCAGCCCGTCGTTATATTGGCCGCCGTGCTGCAGCGTCCCGTAAACATTCCCCTTCTGATCGACGACCAGAGGCTGCTCCGGCTGATACCCCTCCTCGCTGAAGCTGTAGGCGCCTGTCTGCACCCATTTTTGGCGGGAGCGGCTCAGGCGGACGACTGCTTCACTCCCGTACGGTCCGCCGATTCCGTACAGGTTGCCGACGGCATCCATCACAACGCCGCCCGCGCAACAATCCGAATAGATGGCATGGGCGTGCCAATTGTTTGAGCGCCTCAGCTCGAATATTTTGTCGAAGGAGTTTGTGTCCTCGCCTGTCCCGTAGAGTGCGGACCGGCCGTCGTAAGGCATGCCGCTCGAGGCACCGACATAGGTCAACGGCCCCGACGGATTCGCGCCGTCGGGGCAAGTGTCGTTTGCCGGACAAAAGCTATACAGCACGTTGTATTTGCCTGCCGCGCTTACACGGAAGAATACGCCGTGGTCTGTGCGGCCGCCCCTGATCGTCGTGCCGTACAAATTGCCGTCCGTGTCGATGACGAGTGCGGCATCTGGGGTCGAGCCGTCATGGCAGTGCGCTCGCGAACAGAAATCGTGCAAAACACGATAGGTCCACTGGCCGGAAACAGAATCATGAATCAATTCGTAAACCGTGCCCTTGCCCTTTGCGCCGTCGCTCCAGCTGGTGCCGTAGAGATTGCCCGCCTGGTCCATCAGCAGCGGAGCATTCGCAAAGCTGCGGGTGCACGAGCCCGTCTCGCAGAAATTGTGCAGGACTTGAATGTTTGCGGAGTATCCGGGGGAGGCATGGATGGCCATCCCCGCACCCACAATCGCGATCGGCAAGGCGGTGTGCAGCTTCACATTCTACTCCGTTTATCTTTTCTCGTTTTTCTAGGCGCTTGCACGCTCACTGAGGCGGCGGTACTGAACGCAAATAGGGAAATCCGTTGTTGATGCCGGGATCGCGCGCCCACATGGATCTGTCGAATCCTCGCGGCAGACCCGACTGCAACTCGGCGCTCGTCAACGGGGCGATACCGTAATCGTTTGGGGGATTGCCTGCTCCGGCGCTTGCGTCGGAGATGCCGCTGGTGTCGGTGTCCCAGTAGACGCGAAACACGTCCTTGCGGCCGTAATCCGCCCCGACGGCGCCGCCTGCGGTGCTGCCTGTACCGGCGGTAACGGCGCCCGTCGAGAAAGAGTAACTCAGCAGGTGTCTATGCTGCCCAACCAATCCCCCGGCGTAACCATTCTGCCCGATCGACACCGCGCCGGTAGCATACGAGAAACGGACGTCGGCGTTCTCGTTGTCGCCGATCAGCCCGCCGGCGGTTGCGCTGTCGCCGGCCTTCACAGACCCATTGGCGTACGTCCAATAGATTTTGCCGCCATAGCCCCAGCCCACGAGGCCGCCTGCGTATGCGCCATCTGAAGCTTTGACGTAACCGAGGGAATACGCGCGCTGGATGTCGCCGGAGCTGCTGCCGGCAAGACCGCCGGCATATCCATAGCTTTGTCCCTGCGCCATTGCGACCGCGCCTGTCGCATGGGAATCGGTTATCGCAGGCCCGGAAGCGTAGCCGACAAGTCCGCCGACATACGTTCCACCGATCACCTTCCCGGTTGCGTAGGTGTTTTCAATTGCGCTCGGCAACTGACTGCCACCCGCCGTGCCGATCAATCCTCCCGCCGTAGAGTACAACCCTCCCGACACGCGCGCGAAGGAACGGGAATCCCGAACCGTCGAAGGATAGTAGCCGTAATTGCGACTCAGCCCGCCGATCAAGCCACCAACGGTCGAATATTGCCCCCCCTGCACCGTCCCAGTGACGTAGCAATGCTCGATGCCGATTTCGTTGGCCGATCCGATCAGTGCGCCGACGCTTGTGCTGTCCTGGGCCACAATGGTGGCGTTCGGCAACCCGATATTGCGAACCTCTGCTTCGTCGACCGTGCCGATGAGCCCCACTGCGTCATAAGGCGAGGGATCGTTGATGGAGAGATTCGATATCTTATGGCCCAGGCCCTCCAGCGCCCCGGAGAAGGATGCCGCCGGCGAACCGCTGTAAACGCCGTCTGCCGAAGCGTCGTAATCTTTGATGAGCGCAATATACCCATAGGAATTTGCGTTGATCCGCTGCGCGAGGGTGGGCAGATCGCTCACAAGCGTGTAGGGCTGGGAGTTGATCGTGAGATTGCTGCTCGCATCCCAAAAATCCACCTTTCCCCGGTTGACGAAGTCGAGTGCGCCGCCGCTGCCGCCCGGATAGTTGGTGCTGATGTCTAGGCTGCCGGCCCCTTGCACCGTCACCGGCTCTTCGAACACGACGGACCGGTGGGCTTGCAGGGTGAGCGTGCGTGGCCTTGTCCAGGCGAACGGCACCTTGAAATCGATGTCCAGCGCCTCACTCCCCGCGATGAGCGTCAGATCGCGTGCATTCAGAAGTTTGCTCAAATCCCGGACATTCAAATTCGCGTTCGCCTTGGTGGCCGAACAGGAGAATTCGTTGCTGCAGGTGACGTTCCTGCTGGGATCCTTCGAAATCACGAGCGCGGCTTTGGCACCCGTCGCCTGCGCGCTGAGGAGCGCCAGTGGCAGCGCGATTGCAACCAGTGGGCGATTCATCTTCGGCTCCTGAAGCTCGGCTTAATTTCGCGATAGAAGTTCAAAGGCGACGCCCTGGTTGTGTGCGCCGCCTGCGCGTGTCGTGCCATACAGATGACCGGCTGCGTCGAGCATCAACTCGCCGGCCGGCCCGTCGCCGTCGGTGCAATTTCTCTTTGCGCAGAAGCGATAGAGCACACTGAACTTTCCAGCGGTATCGATCTTGTAGATGACGCCGCCGCCATTCTGGTCATCGAGGTCGTTGCCGCCGCCCGCGGTCGTGGTGCCGTACAAATTTCCGCTGGCATCCATGGTCAGGCCTGCCGTGGGCGCCTTGCCGTCGCGGCAATCGAAACCGTCACAGAAACTGTGGAGCACCTTCAGTTTTCGGGTTGCTGCGAGGAGCTCGAACACCGTGCCGCAGGGGCCATAGCTGCAGAACCGTCCGTCCTGCGACGTCGTTCCGTAAAGATTGCCGGCCGCATCCATCGTCAGCCGCGACTGCGGCTGCGCGCC
>DASXGS010000368.1:0-9059 GCA_036488975.1 Rhizomicrobium sp.
ATCGCCGAGCGTGTAACGCCTCAGATTGTCGACATCCGAATACGTGTAGGCCGAGTCGAGGCGAACGACCGCGTAGTCGCCGTGACCCGGAAGAGGGGTGGCGCCGGCAAAAGCGAGCGCGCTCGAGGACAGCACGCCGTAGGGCGAAAAGATTCGACCATCGAACAGACCGCTGGTGACGCTGTGCCCGGACGCGAAGTCCTCCGTCACGTCGTAATTCAGCGTGGCGCCGGTCCCGCTCTCCACTTGCACCGAAGCGGAGTCGGGCTCGCTCCGCAGCATGGTCGCGATCAGTTGCTCCGAAGCCGCCTGGATGGAGAGTGTTTGTGCCGCCATATCGAGATGGGTCGTCACGCCCGGAAGTGCGGACAACGGCACAAGTCCTTCAGCAGTTCGCGGCGCTGTGTCGGGAACCTTCAATCCCACATCGTTCAGCTCATCGCGGCGGGCGAACAACGCACCGTCGCGATCGATGAACTCGCCGATCTTTCCAACGGGGTGACCATTGATCACCACGTCCAGCAGCAGCCTCTGATCCGAAGCGACGGCGGCGCCGGTCGAAAGGACGCAGGCCGCAGCCAAGGCCGCCATCCAGATCCATTCGCCCGCCCGCCCCACGGTTCTTCACGGCTGAACGTTGGGCAAGATGAGGGGTTGATTGATCGCGCCGTTATCGGCGTTGGCTTTCAGCCGTAGCGTTGCGCTGCCGGGGGAAAAATTCGGAGTGAGAATCTGCCAGCGCCGTATCGCCCCGGCCAGCACATAGGGAGACGCGTTCCGCTCGAGTTGCAGCATGCGTCCGGCCGGAGTGGAGAGTGAGATGTCACGAACCGTCTCATGGCTGCCGCCATTGTTCACTGCGACCAGGTACGAGTGTTCGATGCTCCACTGAAGGTGCGGAGAAACGCGTGTCGGCGGCAGGGCAAACACGGGTATGGAAAGGCGCAGCGCGAAGTTGACGGTGCCGGGCCTGGGCTGCGCCAGAATTTCATCGAACAGGATGCGGTATGTGGCTTCGCGATCGCGCGCAGGTTCCCGCAACACCAGCCGGACGACCTGACTCGTGCCGGCGGCGATCGTGCCGAGCGGGGGGCTGACCATCAGCGTGTCGGTGGGCAGAAGCTGCTCCGAACCGTTCGCTTGCACCCACGAGAAGGCGCGAATCTGAAACGTGGTGTCGGTATCGGTGTGGTTCTGGATGGTGAGAGCCGCCGCCTTCTGGCCCGGCGCCAAATCAATGGTGACGGGATAAATGGTCAGGCCTGCGGTCTGTGCCTGCGCCGTCGCGGCAGTCAAAGCCATGAATGCGGCTGTGGCCGCCGAACGCAGACCGTCCGGCAGCCGTCGCCGCATGGCCAACTCAAACACGCCAGACATACCTTGCCGTTCAGAAGGTGAGCGTCACCGTGATCGTATCGACATAGCCGCCGGGCGTTGGATGCTGTCCAACGGGCACGGTGCCGTAGACGGTCATGGTTTGCGCCGCGCCATTGCCCGTGCCGTGAACGGCGTCGACGCCGATCGTATTGCCCCAATTGATCGTGCGGCCGGCATCGGAATAGAGATTGTAAGCAAGCGAGGCACCGCTGGGCCCGGTCATCTGCCGCGTCGTCACGGTTGCGGCGGGAAAGGTTCCTGCATTCAGGCCCACATCAAACGGCGTCGAGTTGGTGCAGGTGACGGAGATGTCGCTCGTCGCTGTGCTTGCCGACCTTCGGAAATATGACCCGAACGCGAGATCGGCTGCCGAGTTGATCAGGCAAGCCTTCTGCACCGTGGCCGTCACTTGAAACGTGGTCGTCTGGGTTGCGGCCATTACTCCGTGAACCGGAATCCCGGCCAGAATCGCAGCAGAGAGGCAGAGCCGCTTTTGAACCGAATTCATTGGAGTCTCCCTCTGGAAAGACGAGGTGTCTTTCCACGCCACCCTCGTCCCACGTCCCGACTGGGTCTCTCAATTGGGCGAAAGGCGTAGGCGGAGGCGCCGGCGCAGGTATTTTTCATCATGAATCAAGGCGCCGGATACCAAATGATGCGGTGCTGTGCTGGCGGCGGATATAACGTGCGGGTAAGTTTAGGGTCGAAAGGGTCCTTGTCGTCGAGGGCGCGGGCTATGAGTTCGGCATCTGCAGATTCCGGCGCGGGCGGGGCGCGCGCGACCGACCTGTCATGGCCGCTTGCACCGCAGCTGGCCGAGGCGGCACTCCAGCACGCGCCGGCCATCATCTATATCTACGACGTGCAGGCGGAGAAGAGCCTGTTCCAGAACCGACGCTTCGGCGAGCTGCTGGGGTATGGGGACCACGATGACAATGAGTGGCGCCATTACATCCACGACGAAGACGCATTGGCGTTTCCCGAGCACCGCAAGCGCCTGAAAAACATCCGGCAAGGCGAAGTGCTCTCCTGGACCTTCCGCATGCGGCACGCCAGCGGTGAGTGGCACCATTTCGTCAGCCGCGACGTGTTGCTGGAAACCGACGATGGCGGCGCGCCGAAGCTGATCGTGGGCCATGCCTCCAGCGTGAACGAGCAGAAGGCGGCCGAGGAACGCAAGAACCTACTTATAGGCGAGATGCGCCACCGCGCGCGCAACCTCGTGACGTTGATCGATGCGATCGGGCGGCAATCCATGCCGAGGGGCGATGCGCATCTCGCCCAATTCTTCGACAAGTTTATGGGCCGCATGAAGGCGCTGCTTGAGACGGCGGACACGGTGCTGTCCTCCGAGCAGCGGCTGGCCGATCTGCGCAGCGTGGCGGAGACCGCGCTGGCGCCGTTTGTGTCGGAGACGGCGCCACGCATTGCGGTGGCGGGGCCCGAGGTGCTGATGGGCGAGCACGCCGCTGCCAACCTGGCGCTGGTGCTGCATGAACTCGCCACCAACGCGACGAAGTACGGCGCGTTGCGTGCCGCTGAAGGAACGGTGGTGTTGTCGTGGACGGTGGACGGCGACGGCGATAAGCCGCGGGTGACGGTGGAGTGGCGCGAGCAGGGCGGCCCACCGGTGGCGCCGCCGCAGCGCCAGGGCTACGGCACCCGCGTGATCAAGAACGCACTGCGCGGCAACGACAGCGACGTGGAACTGAACTTCGCGCCCGATGGCGTGCATTGCCGCATCGCCTTTACGCTGCCCAATCAATCCTGAGGTTGTTCGGGGCGGGCATGCGCGCCGCGCATACATCCGCGCGCGCGTTGCTGTACCATTGCACGGTTGTTCATTGACGAGACTGATATGCCAGACCTTTCCGGCCATTGTTCCTGCGGCGCAGTGAAATACCGGCTGAGTTCGCCACCGATGTTCGTGCATTGCTGCCATTGCCTCGATTGCCAGCGGCAGACCGGGTCAGCCTTCGTGCTGAACGCGCTGATTGAGGCGGATCGCGTGGAGGTGCTTGAGGGCGCGACACGCGGCTTTCCGCAGCCGACGGATTCCGGACGCCCGCATGTCATCCAGCGCTGCGCCGATTGCGGCACGGCGCTGTGGAGCAATTACGGCGGGCGCGAGGAAATTCGCTTCCTGCGCGTCGGCACGCTGGAGGAGCCGTCCATGCTGGCGCCGGACGTGCACATCTATACCCGCTCGAAGCAGCCTTGGGTGAAACTGCCCGGCGACGGTGTCGGCGCCACCACCGGCAAACCGGCCGAGGTGTCCGAGGCGTACTACGACTCGTCCAAACTGTGGCCGGCGGAAAGCCTTGCCCGCCGCAAGGCGATCTTCGGCTAGTGCCTCAGACCGAATAGCCGCTGGCGGAAAGCGGCAGGCGGCGGATGCGTTTGCCGGTCGCGGCGAACAGCGCATTGGCAAGCGCAGGTGCGGCGGGCGGCACCGGCGGCTCACCTACGCCACCCAGCGGTGCGCCCGGCGATTCCATCACACGAACTTCGATCTCCGGCACGCTGCGCAGACGCAGTGGTGAATAGCCGTCGAAGTTCTTCTGCTCGACCGCGCCGTTTTTCAACGTGATGGCTTCGCCCAGCGCCGCGGATAGCCCGAGCAGCAGTCCGCCTTCGACTTGTGCCCGGACCAACTGCGGGTTGATCGCTGTGCCGGGATCGATGGCGCACGACACCTTGTGCAGCGCGATCCGATTGTTCGCATCGATCGACAATTCAACAATGTGCGTGACACAGGTGCCCCAGTACGCGCTGCCGAAGAAGGCGACGCCCTGATAATGACCGATGGGCGCGCGGCGCCAGTTCGCCAGTTCCGCCGCGGCCTCCAGGGTGCGCAGCCCGCGCGGATCGTTCTTGAGCAGCCTCCGGCGATAGTCGAGTGGATCGGAGCCGATCTCGTGCGCGATTTCATCCACCAGCGATTCGATGAAGAACACGGTGATGGAAGGATCGACTGAGCGCCACGCGCCGATCTGCAGCGGAAGCGAAACCTGTTTCTGCCGCACCACGGCTTCGGCTATCGCGTAGTTGCGCGCGAGGCCGCCGGTGGCGGTGTCGTTGGTGGTGGCGCCGGTATATTCGAGGGCGGCGATCAGTTGCTCGTCGTTGAGCGCGGCGCGCACCCGGCCCACGCTGGCCGGGCGATAGTGATCGTGTGAAAGGTCTTCTTCGCGCGTCCAGATCAACTTCACCGGCTTGCCGACGGCGCGCGCAACTTGCGCGGCCAGCACACCGTAATCCGTTTTCAGTCGACGCCCGAAACCGCCGCCCAGCTTCCTGGTGTGCAGCACGATGGCGCGTTTCGGCAGGCCGAGGGCCTTGGCGAGATCGTTGCGCATGTCGCCCTGCGCCTGCATCGGCGCCCACAGCTCGCAGATGCCGTCGTGCACATGCGCAGTGGCGTTCATCGGCTCCATCGCGGCATGCGCCAGCAGCGGAACCTGGTACTCCGCCTCGACAATTTTCGGCGCCTTGGCGAACACCGACGCGAGGCGCGCTTCGGCGGCCTTGGTGTTTTTGTCGAGCGCGGCGACCACCGAATCCTTGGCGCCGATTTCGCTGCGCAACTGCGCGAACATGGCAGCGTCGGAGCCGATGGGGTTTGCCGGCCTGCTCCATTGCGGCGACAGCGCCGCCAGCCCCTGCTTCGCCGCCCAAAAATGATCGGCGACCACCGCAACCGCGTTTTCCAGCTTCACCACATGGCGCACGCCCTTCACCGCGCGCGCGGGATGTTCGTCCACGCCGACCAGCTTGCCGCCGAAATACGCGCATTGTGCGAGCGTGGCCACCAGCATGCCAGGCAGCACAAAGTCGATGCCGTATTGCGCCTTGCCGGTAACCTTCTCTTCGAGTCCCAGCTGGGCCAACGGTTTGCCGATCAGGACGCGAGCAGAGGGCTGCTTGCGAACGAGATGCTTCGGGATAGGAAGCTGCGCAGCTTCGTTGCTCAACTCGCCGAACGACAGCTTGCGCCCGCCCACGGAGTCGATCACCACACCATGTTTCGCGGTGATGGATTCCGGCTTTACATTCCAGCGTTTTGCCGCCGCGGCAGTCAGCATGGCGCGCGCGGCGGCTCCGGCGTCGGCAAACGCCTCATGATCGAAGCGGATAGACTGTGAGCCGCCCGTGAAGTAATCGCCATCCTTGTCGAGGTATTCCTCGACCACGGGCGCCATCTCCACCCTGACCTTCGACCAGTCGGCATCCATCTCGTCGGCCACAATCTGGGCGAGTCCGGTCTGCGACCCCTGGCCCATGTCCACACGAGTCGTCCGTATACGGACGGTACCGTCCGGCGAGACGGATACCCACTTGTTGAGCGGACGCGTGCCCGTTCGGGCAGCGCCCTTCGGCGTGCAGGCCTGAATACCGATGGCGAGCCCTGCCCCGGCCACACTGGCGGCCGTGAGAAAATAACGTCTGGTGAGAGCCGGCATCGGCAGGAGCGTCCTAGAGCTGGAAATTCGGGCGCAGAATAGCGCGCGTCGCCGGCCTTGCACGGCTCACATTCCCGTGTGGCGCTTGCGCTCACGCCCCTATTTCGCCGAACTGGTGCGGCATGGCGATCGAGCTTCAGGTGAACGGCGAACGGCGGCGGGTCGATGCCGACCCCGACATGCCGCTGCTGTGGGCATTGCGCGATCTGCTGCAGCTGACCGGCACGAAATTCGGCTGCGGCGCGGGCCTGTGCGGCGCCTGCACGGTGCATCTGGACGGCCGCGCGGTGCGCGCCTGCCAGACGCCGATTGCCGATGCTGCGCGCGGGCATATCACCACCATCGAAGGATTGGCGCGCGATCATTTGCACCCGGTGCAGGCTGCGTGGTTCGCGCACAACGTGCCGCAATGCGGTTACTGCCAGTCCGGGCAGATCATGCAGGCGGCGGCTCTGCTGAGCGACAAGCCGCACCCGAGCGATGCGGAGATCGATGCCGCCATGTCCGGCAATCTGTGCCGCTGCGGCACCTATCCGCGCATCCGCGCCGCCATTCGCGCCGCGAGCCAGATGGCGGATACTTTCGGGCATCCCGCCGCCGGCCGGTGACCGTGCATTATAAAATGCGGTAGCGCTTCAGCGCCGCGTAACACGCGCCGACCACCACGAAGCACAGGCCCGTCGCCCACCAGAAGCCGCCATGGGTGTTGGCCCAGGGAATGTTCGGCAGGTTCATGCCAAACGCGCCCACCACGAAGGTAGCCGGCAGGATGAGGGTGGAAAGGATCGTCAGTGTACGGAGCGAACGGTTGGTGACCGCCGCCATCCGGGTTTCCAGCTCTTCGTAGAGGAGGCGTGCCCGCTCCTGCGCCGCGGCGGCATCGCGCTCGAAGTCCTCGGCGTCCTGCATCAGCTGCGGTAGATACGGCCAGACCGGATTCTCGCTGCCGCCGCCGCCTTTCGCATTCATCGCGCGATGCAGCGCATTCCTTAGCGCGAGGAAGGTGCGGTGATAGCGCGAGACCTCCAGCCGCATGGGGCCCAGCACATCTTCGCCCAGATCCTCGCGGCCCGCGAGCAGCGCATCCTCGAAACTGTCAAGCGCGTGCGCGATGGCGACCAGCCGCAGTTCCACAATTTCCACAAAACGCTCCTGCAGCTTGAGGAGTGCCGCAGTGGGCGTGGCGAGAAGGAGGCCCTCCTCCACATCGTCGCGCACGTCGCCGGCCACGCGCATGGGGTGGTGGCGGGTGGTGATGAGATGCTTCGCATCCACCCAGAACAGGATGAAGCCAAGACCCAATTCTACACCTTCGAAATCGCGCTCGATGTCCGGCAGGATGCCATAGGCGCAATCCGGTGCGAGATGGAGTTGCGGACGCGTTTCGACAGACAGCAGGAATTTGCGGGCGGGCTGCGGCATCGGTTCGAAGGATTCGAGGAAGCGGCGCGCGCGATGATCCGACAGCGCAAAGTGCATCCACACCCAATCGTGCGGCTCGGCGATGCTGTCGTCGTAGTTTTCTTCGGTGAGGCGCGCGCCCTTGCCATCCGCAAAGGCGAGGCCCCAGAGGAGGCCCGGGCTGCGTTTCAGAATCTGATCCATGCCAGCGCCAAGTTACGGCGACTGGCGCACTCAGTACAGGATGGAAGGCAGCCATGCGCCGGCGGGCTCGTTGTAGAGGCCGGTGGTCATCAACGTGAGCGACTGCGTGACGCGAAGCCCGCGTGCGAGGCACCAGCGCATCAACTCGCCATTGCGCGTGGGCACGAGGAAGCCGGGTCCGCCGAACGCTTCCGCGGCGCCGATCAGCGCCTTCACGTCGTCGGTGGTTTCGCCGACGGTGTGGCCGAAGAAGGCGACGCTCGTGGTGTAGCCAGCAAGGCGGCCCTGCCGCTCTACCACCATGGCGGGCGAGCCGCCCACGAACGCTTCGGCCACCTGCGCCGCGCGATCGTGCCCGTGCACCCGGCGGCAGAGCGCATTCGCGGCGTTGGCATCACCTGGCGAGGCAGGGCGCACGGCATAGCCTTCGATGCGTTCGCCGAGCGGCTTCCCCTGCAAACACGAAAGATGCTCGCGCACGTCGAAGCCCAGCTTCAGGTAAAGCGACAGCGAGCGCATGTGATAACCCGCCTGGACCAGACGCACACCGGCGGCGCGCTTTTCTTCCGCATGCGCGAGCACCGCGCGCATCAGCTCGGCACCGGCGCCGCTGTTCTGCACTTTGGGATCGATGGTAATCGGGCCGATGCCGAAGATCGCGTCGTCGTCGCTCATGAAATTGCTGCCGATGATCCGGCCGTCCGCCTCGGCAACAATGCCGAACGTGCCCGCCGAACCGATCATCATTTTCATCAGGCCGATGGCGTGATCGGCAGTGGGAAAATCCGGCGGGAATTTGTGCGCGTTTGCGATCGCCGTGAACGCCTCGCAGCAGATACGCCCGAGCGTTTCCGCATCGTCTTTCTTCGCCGGCCGGATGCTGAGCATGACCATTCCCCTTCTCTTCCCCAATTCACCACCACCAAATGCGGACCGCAGGTTGCTCCGCCGTTGTGCAGCAATGGGACACGTTTCGATTGGCGGATTCATAGCGCATTAACCGCTTGCGGCAATGCTGTTATTGTCTAGGGGGAGCCAGTATTCGCCGTGCCGGGCGGCAGTAAAGTGGGAGTCCCCATATGGAACAATACAATCTACCAAAGGCGGGCGCCCAACGCTGGGTAGTGCGGCGCAAGGCAGAGGTTCTGGAAGCGATCGGCAACGGCCACTTAAGCCTGGAGGACGCCTGCGCACGTTACGCGCTCACCACCGACGAGCTGATTGCCTGGAAAGTCGCCTATCAACGCCACGGACTGAACGGCCTCCGGGCCATGAAGACACAGGCCTATCGGCGCCAACAGAATCAATCCGGCAGAACCGGCGAGCGTCCGGCAGCCTAAGTCCTCACGCATGCACTCGACAGCGGACACGATCACGCGTGCAGCTATGGCTGTAACCACGGGACTTCTGTTGATTGCTTCGGGATCGGCTTCTGCCGGCGGTCAGGCGCTTCGCGGCGACGCCCTTCTGCGGATATGCGACAGCTCCCAATCCGGCCTGTGCGCCGCCTACTTCGTTGGCTTCGTAAGCGGCGCCATGATGTCCGATGCAGAACGGGCGTTGGGCAGACCGGTTTGCCTGTCCGGCGTTTCGGCGAAAGCACTTAGGCGCGCT
>DASXGS010000375.1:0-1786 GCA_036488975.1 Rhizomicrobium sp.
GTTCTCCGCGCGCCCCCTGAGTCTTTCGATGCGTCTCTTCGCCAACATGCTGGCGGGCCACACCATGCTGAAGGTGATGGCCGGGTTTGTGATCGCGCTCGGCACGGCGGGCGGCGTCTACACCGCGCTCGCCGCCGCGCCAGAAGCCCTCATCGTTGCGCTTACCGCCCTCGAATTCCTCGTCGCGTTCCTGCAGGCCTATGTGTTCGCGATCCTCTCCTGCATCTACCTTTCCGAAGCGCTTCATCTTCACGACAACCACTAGCAAGGGATTTTTGAAATGGCTGTTCCTGTTGACATCACTGCCGCAAAGCAGATCGGTGCCGGTCTTGCGACGATCGCCTTTGTCGGCTCCGGTATCGGCATCGGCGTCGTGTTCGGCAATTACATCTCGGGCGCGCTGCGCAATCCGGGCGCGGCCTCGTCGCAGTTCACCAATCTCTACATCGGATACGCGCTCTGCGAGCTGCAGGGCCTGTTCGGTCTGCTCATCGCGCTGATCCTGCTCTTCACCTGATCATGTTCGCCGACCCCACCGCCAACACCACGACAGGAACCGCAGCGCCCGAACAGGGTGCCAGCGGCGGATTTCCGCCGTTCAAGGTCGAGACCTACCCGAGCCAAATCTTCTGGCTGGTGGTGTGCTTCGTCTTCCTGCTGGTGATGATGTGGCGCGTGGCGGTGCCGAAAATCGGCGGCGTGATCGACGAGCGCAAGGGCCGCATCGCAACGGAGCTCGCCAAGGCGGAAGAAAGCCGCAAGCAGGCCGAGCACGCAGCCGCCGCCTATCAGGCGCCGATCCTCGAAGCGCGCGAACGGGCGCGTGCAGCGTCGGAAGCCGCCCGCAGCGAAATGGCGCGCGAGAGCGAACGCGCCAACGCGATGGCTAATGAGGACGTCCAGCGCAAAACCACCGAGGCGCAGGAGCGCATTGCCGCGATGCAGAAGCAGGCTCGCGCGCACATTACCGCGGCCGCAGAGGACGCCGTGGTCGAGATTGTCGCGCGCCTGACTGGCGATCGCATTTCACGCGACGAAGCGGCCGCTGCCGTGCGCGACGCGGTGAAGGCATAAGCACAATGGAATTCATCAAGGACATTTTGAAAGAACCGGATTTCTGGGAAGGCATCGGCCTTCTCATTGTGATCGCGTTCTTCCTGTGGGTGCGGATACCGGCGTTCGTGGCCGGATGGCTCGATCGCCGGGCCGAAGCCATCGCCAAGGAGCTCGAGCAGGCCAGCCAGATCCGCAAAGAAGCCGAGCGCGTTCTGCTGGAGTATCGCCAGAAGGCAACGGAGGCGAAATCCGAGGCCGAGCACATCCTGCGTGAAACGAAGGAAGAGGCGCAACGCTTTGCGGCGGAAGCCCGCGCGCAGCTTCAGGCGCAGATGGAGCGCCGTGCGAAGATGGCCGAACAGCAGATCGCGCAGGCCGAAGCGCGCGCGGTTGCCGAAATTCGCGAGGCCGCGGCCAATGCCGCCGCTTCGGCCGCCGAGAAGCTCATCGCGGCGCATCTGGACGAAGCCAAATCCCGCGCCCTCGTTCAGAGCAGCATCAAAGACCTGAACAGCAAGCTGAACTAGAAGGCGCCGCTCACACGCTGCGCTTCACCAGCATCTGCTTGATCTCGCCGATGGCGCGCGCGGGATTCAGTCCCTTGGGGCACGTCTCGGCGCAGTTCATGATGGTGTGGCAGCGGTATAGGCGGAACGGGTCCTGCAGATCGTCCAGCCGCTCGCCGGTGCATTCGTCGCGGCTGTCGTTGATCCAGCGGGACGCCTGCAGC
>DASXGS010000398.1:0-1628 GCA_036488975.1 Rhizomicrobium sp.
TGCGGGATATTGTCGGCTTCGTTCCCGTTGCAAGCGCAGCCGGCGCGGAGCCCGTGTCTCAGGTTTGGCGAAATCTGGAGCTGGAAGGCGCTCGACAACTACACCATCGTTGCCGAAGACAACCAGCACAACAAGTTCAGGCTGAGCTTGATGGGGTATTGTCCGAGCGTGCAGTACAGGGAACGTGTCGGATTCAAATCCTTGGGCGCCATGCATCTGACCTGCATGTCGGCTGGCGATGATGTGATCGTCAGCAATCCTGGAACGGGCCCGCAGAATTGCCCGATCAAGAGCATCACCGCCTACACGCCGGCGATGGAGCAGGCAGACAAAGCCGCTGCTGCAGCAAAGGCGAGCGGAGCTACGCCGCCCTGAGCGCCTCGATTTCGAGTGCGTTGAGTGCGGCGGCGGGCCGCCGTTCGCCCACCACTTCGTTGCGCGTATTGAGCACGGAAGCGCGCACCAACGCGCGGGCGGGCGTGAGGTTTGGCAACACGCCCAGTTTATCAAGTAGCGCCGCAATAACTGTTTCCGCCGCCCGCCCGGCGCCGTCATCGATTTTCACGGCGATGCCCAAGCCCGCTTCCGGAACGATTGCCGCGAAGAACCCTTCCGCGCCGGCCTTGGTTGCCGCGCGACCCTCTGCCGCGCGCATCAGAATGGTGTCTGCGCGCCCGGTGCCCGCAACCAGCTCCGGATAAGTCATCATCGACTGCACGATGCGCCGCGCAGCGGCCGCCCGGCTGTCCGCCAATGAGGATGGATCGGCGAGCTGCGCCAGCGAGCGCGCGAATGCAGTCAGCGGCAGCGCGAAGTTCGGTGCCGCACAGCCGTCCACGCCCCACGGCAGTTCGGCGTCCAACCCGGCCAGTTCGCCGAGCGCTTTCGCCACCGCCTGCTGCACCGGATGCTCGTGGTGTTCATAGCCGTCGGTCGCGATGTTCCAGTGCCGCGCGACGGTGAGAAATCCCGTGTGTTTGCCGGAGCAATTGTTGTGGATGCGCCCCGCGCGATACCCGTGCCGTACCATGTCGATCCAGGTGGGCTCGAAGCGCGGCGCCTGCGGTCCGCAGGCGAGATCGGATTCGCGGCAGCCGATCTTCTTGAGCCACGCGGCCACGCGGCTTGTGTGCATCGCCTCGCCGGAATGCGAGGCGCAGGCCAATGCGATCTCTTCGTCGCTCAATTCGAAGGCGTCCGCAGCACCGGATTCCAGCAACGGCAAAGCCTGGATCGGTTTTAGCGAGGAGCGGGGATAGACCGGCCGCTGCACATCGCCCAATGAAGCGATCACCGTACCGTCGGCGCGCATCATGGCAAGCGCGCCATGGTGCACGCTTTCGACCATCGGCCCGCGCGTCACCTCCACCAGAATCGGATTATCCATGTGCGGCCTTATAGCAGGGCATGCCAAGAGCGGGCTTCTGTTTTGCGATTTTGCCCTTATATAGTCCCCTGTTCATGACCACTCCGGCCGTTTTCATTTCCCATCTGCGCAAGGTTTACCGCGGCGGCACCGTCGCCGTGGACGACCTTTCCATGCAGATCGCGCCGGGCGACTTCTTCGGCTTCCTGGGGCCAAATGGCGCCGGCAAATCCACCACCATCCACTGCATCACCGGCATCGC
>DASXGS010000409.1:0-7423 GCA_036488975.1 Rhizomicrobium sp.
CCTGCCGAAAAGAGTCGGCATAGCGCGCGAAGGGCAGGTACTCGACATAATTCCGGTAGGTCTTGGCGCCCGTTTCGTACATGACCGCACGCGCGGTGATCGCACCCACGACGCACAGGATGACGAACCCCATGAATTTTCGATCTCGCGCCTCGCTATCGAAGTAGGCGAGCTTCGCGCGAAGGAGCAGGTAGACCGGCAGGGGCAGCAGCACCGGATATATCCAGCCCTCCTTGGAATCAGCGCCGCGGAACAAGAGCGCGGCAGCAAGACCTGTCACCAGCGCCGCGATCATCGCGATCTTGCAAAAGCGCAACCACGAGCGGTGTTGCACGGCGTCCGGTAGCGGCAGACACGCGCGCGGATAGAGAAACGGGAAAATGACAATCGCCAAAAGCGCGAACATGACCAGCGCGATCAGGAAATTGGACACGATCCTCAATTCTGAGGCAGGCTTTCCGGCCAGTTCGCCGACACGAGCGCCCCAGGCGAAAGCGAGGTACAGCCCAACGATGGCGAGCGCGATCGCCGCTGCGATGAGCAATGGTTGGAGCTTCAGCCGAGTGCGCAACTCCGGCGTAAGCGCAACGGCCACGCTCATCGCAAACACGAAAATGAGAAACACGTAACTGGAGAGAACACCGAGGCCGGTGACGAGACCCAAGACGACATAATCGACAACGCTGCCGCGGGCGAGTGCCCGCGCATCCGCCCAGAGATAGAGCGCACACATCGCGGCGAGCAGCACGGTCTCGAAGCGGCCGATATGCACCAGCCAGCCCATGCCAAAGGTTGCCATCAGGAAGAACGCGGAGAGCGCGGCGCGGCGGCCATCGCCGATGACGATCCGCGCCGCCGCGAAATATGCCGTCAGCGCAATCCCGACAAGCAGTTCCCGCAGCAGGAACAGTGCCAGCCGGCTGTGCTGCGCAAGCGCAAGCACCGCCCACGACAGCCACATCATCAGCGGCGGTTGGTCGGGCCGGTAGTTTGGCTGAAGGCTCTGCCCGAGCAGCATCTGTTCGGCCTCGCTGAGGTTGAGGTTCGGGCTGAGGAGAAACCGCACCAGGACATGCACGGCACAGTAGAGAATGACGAGCGATGCAAAGGTCCGCGGCTCGCCCAGCGATTGCCACAAGCCTTTTCGTGTCGGCACGGTGTCCATATGGATCGTTCCTCCCCGACATCTACGCATAAGGCGCCACCCGACCTCAACATCTGGGATATCGCCGTTTGCACTTCGGTGAGATTGTTTAAGAGCCGTTAAGTCTTGGCCGCCCAGAATGTCCCGGATCAGTACGGGCTGGGTATGGCGAAGCCACGGATCGAACCGACATTCCAGAAGCGCATCGCGGCGGCGGCCGAGCAGGGTGCCCGCGCGGCGCGTCCGTCGCGCCCGCCCAAGCCGCCGAAGAAGCAGCGCAGCTGGCCCTATGCGCTCGCGCTGCTGTGCGCCTGGGGCCTCATCGTGGGCGGCGTGTTCCTGTTTCACTGGATAGCCGAACTGCCGGACACCAACAATCTGGTGCTGAAAGGTCCGTCGCAGGACATCACCATTCTCGACCGCCATGGTCACCTGATCGCGCGCAAGGGCCTTACGCAAGGCACCATGGTGGCGAGCACTGATCTGCCTGCCTACGTGCCGAACGCGTTCATCGCCATCGAGGACCGCCGTTTCCGCGATCACATCGGCCTCGACGTCATCGGCACGGTGCGCGCCGCGCTGGAGAACATGGCGGCAGGGCACGTGGTACAGGGCGGTTCCACGCTGACGCAGCAGCTTGCGAAGAATTTGTTTCTGGAACCCGACCGCACCTTCGATCGCAAGGCGCAGGAAGCGCTGCTCGCGCTCTATCTGGAGTCGCGTTATAGCAAGGATCAGATCCTCACGCTGTATTTGAATCGCGTCTATTTCGGTGCCGGCACCTATGGCATCGAAGCGGCGTCCGAACGCTTCTTCAACAAGCCCGCCACCGAGCTGAGCCTGAAGGAAGCGGCGATCCTCGCGGGTTCGGTGAAAGCGCCGGCGCGCTACAATCCACTTGCCGATCGCGATGCCGCCGAGGCACGCGCACAAACCGTGCTGCGGGCCATGCAGGAGGCCGGCTTCATCGACGACAGGACGCGAGCGACAGCGACCGCCGCACCGCCGAAGATCGCGCGCGCCAGCGGCACCCCCGATTCCGGCTACTTCGCCGATTGGGTCGTAAGCCGCATTCCCGGTTACGCGGGCGACATCAACGAACCCATTGTGGTGGAAACGACGTTCGATCTTCCGTTACAGGCCAAGGCCGAGGAGGCCGTGAGGGCCGCACTTGCGGGCGAAGGCCGCAAACTGAAGGCGCACGAAGCGGCCCTCGTGGCGCTGGCGCCCGATGGCGCGGTGCGCGCCATGGTTGGGGGTCGCTCGTACAGCCAAAGCCCGTACAACCGTGCCGCGGATGCAAGGCGGCAGCCGGGTTCGGCGTTCAAGCCGTTCGTGTATCTCACCGCACTGGAGCACGGGCATCATCTGAGCGACATCGTGCGTGACGGCCCGGTGAGCTTCGGCAAATGGCACCCCGGCAACTACGAAGGCCGTTACGAGGGGCAGATCACGCTCACCCGCGCGTTTGCGAAATCCTCCAATTCCGTGGCGGCGCAGCTGACGCTGGAATCCGGTCCTCGCGCCGTGGTCCGCACGGCCCATCGCCTCGGCATCACATCGGACCTGCTTGCGGTACCATCGATTGCGCTGGGTTCGGCCGATGTAACGCCTCTGGAGCTCACCGGCGCCTACGCGCCGTTCGCCAATGGCGGAGAGGGCGCGCTGCCCTACACCATCCGCGAAATCCGCACGAAATCCGGCCGGGTGCTGTACCGTCGCAAAGGCGCCGGCATGGGCCGCGTGATGAGTGCGGAACAGGCCGCCCAAATGACCGAGCTGATGGAGGCGACAGTCACCACCGGCACTGGAAAAGCGGCGCGGCTGGAAGATCGGCCCACCGCGGGCAAAACCGGCACAACGCAGGAGTTTCGCGATGCGTGGTTCGTCGGCTTCACCAGCGATTACGTGTGCGGCGTGTGGACCGGCAACGATAACAACGCGCCGATGGTGCATGCCACCGGCGGCACTTTGCCGGCGCGGTTGTTCAAGGCGTTCATGCAAGAGGCGGAGGCGGGCAAGACCGTGCAGCCGCTGACGTCGCTGAAGCTTGCACCACCGTCTCCACCGCCCGCGGCCGCAACGACAACGGTTGCATCCGCCGATATGCCTGCCGCTGCACAAGAGAGCCCGGCCGCTGCGACATCCGACCAGAAGCCCGGCACCATTGAAGACATCCTCAACAGCCTGTTCGGCAGCAGCAAGTGATTGGCTGACGGGCCGGCGCGCCTCTGGCCACGCGTTGCATTCTGGTTCCTTAAATGTTCCAATCGTCGGATGAACGGAACCACGGCCGCCGAGGTCGCGCGCGGCGCCTGCCGCCTACTGATTCAGGAAGGCTATAGCCCGATCCTTGAGTTCACGCTGGCCAACGGCCGCCGGCTGGATGTCGCGGCGCTCGGCACGGACGGCTGCATGCTGGGAGTGGAGATCAAGGTTTCGCTCGCCGACCTCAAATGCGACGGCAAATGGCCGGAGTATCTCGACTTTTGCGACCGCTTCTATTTTGCCATTCCGCCGGAGTTTCCGGATGAATTCGTGCCGCCCGGCACGGGGCTGATCGTGGCCGACCGCTACGGCGGCGCCATCGTGCGGCCCTCGCCGCAATGGCAGCTGCACCCGAGCCGACGGAAGGCTGTGACGGTACGATTTGCCAAAGTCGCGGCTGAGCGGTTGGCGGCCGTCCTCGAGCTCACCGCCGATCCGCGCGGCGTAACCGTATTTGCGAAATAGGCACGGCGATGGCTCTCACCAAAGCGCAAATGAAGAAGATCGTGATGGCGTTTCCGGGCGCGAACGAAAGCACATCGTACGGCCAGCCCTCCTTCAAGATCGAGAACAAGTTCTTCACGCGCCTGCGCGCCGACGACAATTCGCTGGTTCTGATCGTGAGCTCGATGGACGAACGCGACATGCTGCTGGAAGTCGACCCGGAGCTGTTTCACATCACGCCGCACTACAAGGATTACCCCAGCGTGCTGGCGCGCATGGAGCATCTGGATGCCAAGACGTTGCGCGGATTTCTGGAACGGCGCTGGCGCAAGATCGCGTCGAAGAAGCTGCAGAAGCAATTGGAGTCGAAAAAATGATGTCGCCCTCCCTCAAGGGAAGGGTAGGGCGTCGAGCTTGGCGAGGGCTCCTTCTATCTGCGCGGGATCCACGCGAAACCATTCGTTGCGGTCGCCTTTGCTCCCCACCACCGGCACGTGATGCTGCCCCAGCGCTTTCGTCAGCAGGAAATACGTGTCCTTCACCTTCTCCAAATTGCTGATCTCCAAAACCTTTGTGCCTGCCGGTGCAAACAGCAGATTTGAGAACCCCGCACCATGCGGGCCGGCCACCATCTCGGCTTCGGCGAACAGCGCCACCTGATCGCGAAAAGAGAATCGCGCGGCGGCAATGCTCTCGAAACCGCGCGCCTCAAAGCTCGGCCAGATTTCGGCTTCGTTGACGATGCGTCGCTTTCGGGTATCGGAGCGGTTGATGTAGAGACGCCGATGCGGCGCGGCTGGTTCAATGCCGTAGCCGGCAATCACCAGCTCGCGAATGAATGCGGCAGTTTCCGGCGGCAACAGCGTGCGCCGCACCGGCTGATCCTCGTCAATCAAATAAAGCATGGGCAAACACCAACGCTCGCGTTCCGGCATCGACGCAAAGCTCAGATTCGCGAAGCGTTGTTGCAGAAAACGGTAGATGTCGCGCTGGAAGCCGGGCGGATTCTCGTTGGTCAGCACGACGATCGGTTCGTGACCGATGTCGAATCGCGTCAGCAGGTAATGCAGCCGTGGCAACCGATCGAACAGGAAGTGAAAGAAATGCCGGTGACCGCGATGCTCGCCCAACATGCTGAAGTAATTCGCAGACGGCCGTTCCACCAACCGCTGCGGTGCGAGGCGAAAATCGTGATAGCTCACAACTCCGGGGCTGTAGCGCGCCGCATTGTAACGCGACTGGAAAAGCGTGCCGCGCTCCTCATCGATCACGGCGCCGGTGCTGCCCAGTACGGTTGCGTTCTCAAGTCGCACCAGCGCAATCGATCGCTCCACCACCGGCGGTACGGGGCGATCGAAGCCGCGCGTGTATTGGAGTTCTTCAGGCGTCATCGACACCGGCTGCTCTTCCGTAACAAGCGTGATCTCGCCAGCCTCACGCGCCGGGACGACCGTTTCGCACAAGGGAAACCGCTGCTTCAGCCGCGGCGCAACCCGCGTGGCCGCGCGCAAAAGCACCCAACGCCAATAGCGGGAGCTCAACCGGCGAACGGCCATGGTGAATGCTCTAGCGCGGGCTGCGCTTGGCGAGAATCCGCTGGAGCGTGCGGCGATGCATGTTGAGCCGGCGCGCCGTCTCCGAAACGTTATGGCCGCAAAGCTCGTACACCCGCTGGATATGCTCCCATCGCACACGGTCGGCCGAGATTGGATTCTCCGGCGGCTTGGGTTTGCTGCCCGGCGGTGCCAGCAGTGCGGCAAGAATGTCATCGGCGTCGGCGGGCTTCGGCAGATAATCGATGGCGCCGTATTTCACCGCCGCCACCGCCGTTGCGATGTTGCCGAAGCCGGTCAGCACCACCACGCGGGTTTCGGGCCGCACGTTGTGCAGCGTTTCCACCACATCGAGCCCGTTGCCGTCCTCCAGCTTTAGATCGACCACCGCAAAGGCCGGCGGCGGCGCTTCCTTTGCGCGCGCATTGCCCTGCGCCACGGTCTCCGCAATGGAAACGGTGAAACCCCGCGCTTCCATCGCGCGAGCCAGGCGCTCGCGGAGCGGCCGGTCATCTTCGACGATGAGAAGCGTGCGCTCCTCGGATGTGTCTTTTGTCATGTCGGAATTCCTTGGGGCGGCGATACAGTTTTCCCGCTCCCGGCACAAGATATAGGACTCCCGCGGACTTATCGAACGGTGGACCTCCCCGGAGACCGCTCGCCGTCGATAGCGCCACGGGGCCAGCGGGCGGCCACGCTGGCCCCGCCATTTTCGAGATTGCTGGCCTTCAGGCTGCCGCGGGTCTGCTCGATCAGCGTCTTGGCAATGAAGAAACCGAGCCCCATGCCCTGCGGGCTGGCCAGGGTGCTGGCAGGCTCAAGTTCCGTCTCGCCCACGGCGTAGCTGCCGGGGCGGGAAGTGACGTAAGGCTCCCCAATCCGCTCCAGGATATCCGGCGCAAAGCCAGGTCCGTCATCCTCCACCGTTACGCGCAGCTCGCGTGCGTCCCATTCCGCGCGGATGCGCACGGCGCTCTGCGCGAAGTCGGCCGCGTTGGCGATCACGTTTCCCAGCCCGTGCAGCAGGGCGGGCGCACGCCACACTTTCGGCTCCGGGTTGTTCGCGGACACCTGCGGCACATCGATCCGAACGGCGACGTCCCCGTCGCGGTATTCCGAAGCAAGATCGTCGAGCAGCGCGCCCAGCGGCAGCCGCTCCATAGCGCCGATGATGCTTTCTTCCGGTCGCGCAAGCCGGGTGAGGATGCCTCGGCAGCGTTCGGCCTCTGCACGCAGCAACTTTGCATCCTCGGCTTCCGACGAGCCTTCCGGCAAGGCGCGTTCCAGTTCCCGCGCCACGACGGCAATGGTGCCGAGCGGCGTGCCCAGCTCGTGAGCCGCGGCGGTGGCGAGTGCGCCGATAGAGGCCATGCGGTGCTCGCGGGCGAGCGCGAGTTGCGTGGCCGCAAGGCCCGCGGACATGCGCGCGGCTTCGCTGGCGATGCGCCACGCATAGATCGAGGTGAACCCGATGCCGATCACCAGCGAGGCCCAGATGCCGACCTGGTAGAGCGGCGGCAGCATGAGCTGCTCGTGGGGCGCCCAGGGGAGCGGCTTGTGCACGACGGCAATGACGCTGATGGAGGTCAGCGCCAGTAGCGCGAGCACGATCGTGTTGCCGAAGTTGAGTGTGGCGGCGCCGATCACCACCGGAGCGATGAAGATCAGCGCAAAGGGGTTTTCGATGCCGCCGGTGAAATAAAGGAGCGCCGCCAGCTGTAGCACGTCGTAGGCGAGGTAGGCAGTCGCCTCGCCATTGGTCAGCCGGTGCGCGGCCGGGTACCGCACGGCCAATCCTAGATTGAGCGCGGCGCTCGTTCCGATCGCCATCACGCAGCCGAACAACGGCAGCGGATAGTTGAGCGCGAAATGAACGATGAACAACGCCACTGATTGTCCGGCAATGGCCATCCAGCGCAGGTTGTTCAGCGTGCGCAGCCGCACGCGTCCGCGCGCGGTAGGCGACAGCTCGGCGGCCAGCCGTGGCCACACCCGCCATCCGCCACGCGGCCGT
>DASXGS010000123.1:0-2202 GCA_036488975.1 Rhizomicrobium sp.
CGGCCGAGAGTTCCTCTTGCGCGATCGCGGCGTGATCCAACGGAACGGGCAGGGTGGAAAGCTTCTCGTATCCCTCCGCATCGCCGTGTGCGGCGCGGCGATGGTTGCGCATCACCCGCAGCATGTCTGCGCGGTTGGCGACGTATTCCGGGAAAGCGCCGAGTTCGCCTGCCATTTCAGCACTGGCGGCGTACGACACGCCGGTCATCACCGCGGAGATCCCTGCGGCGATGGCGCGACCTTCACGCGAATCGTAGGGAATACCCGCCGCCATCAGGAGGCCGCCGATGTTGGCGAAGCCTAAACCCAACGTACGATAGTCATAGGAGAGTTGCGCAATTTCGCGCGACGGGAACTGCGCCATCATCACCGAGATTTCGAGCACGATGGTCCACAGTCGCACGGCATGCTCGAATGCCGCGACGTCGAATTCCATCCGGCCCTCCGACTCTCTTGGGCCTACCGCTTCGCTGCTAGAGACCGGTTTGCGGAACGCCATCAGATTCAGCGAGGCAAGATTGCAGGCCGTGTCGTCGAGGAACATGTATTCCGAGCACGGATTAGAGGCGCGGATGGGACCACCGGCCGGGCAGGTGTGCCAATCGTTAATCGTGGAGTGGAACTGAATGCCGGGGTCTGCGCACGACCACGCCGCGCGTGAAACCGTATCCCACAACTCCCGCGCTCGCAAAGTTTTGGCGATGCTGCCATCGCGGCGATGGGTCAGGTTCCAGTCGTCATCATTCTCGACCGCACGCAGGAATTCGTCTGTGACGCGCACCGAATTGTTGGAGTTCTGCCCGGAGACGGACAGGTACGCATCCGAATCCCAATCCGTGTCGTAGGTGCGGAAATCGATGTGGCCGTAGCCCTGCTTGGCAAAGGCAATGGCGCGTTCGACATAATTATCTGGAATCATCGCCTTGCGTGCGGCTTTCACCTCGCGGCGCAGCGCCGGGTTTTTCTTCGGATCGAAGCAATCGTCGCCGGAACCTTCGCAGTTGATGCAGGCCTTCATCACGGCATTCAGATGCTGCGCCGCCAGTTTGGAACCCGCGACAAGAGCGGCAACCTTCTGTTCCTCGATGACCTTCCAATCGATAAACTGTTCGATGTCCGGGTGATCGATGTCCACGATCACCATTTTGGCCGCGCGGCGCGTGGTGCCGCCGGATTTGATCGCGCCAGCCGCGCGATCGCCGATCTTGAGGAAGCTCATCAGGCCCGACGACTTGCCGCCGCCTGACAGCTTCTCGTCCTCGCCGCGCAGATTAGAGAAGTTCGTGCCGGTGCCCGAGCCGTACTTGAACAGACGCGCTTCCCGCGTCCACAAATCCATGATCCCGCCTTCGTTCACGAGATCGTCGGCAATGCCCTGGATGAAGCAGGCGTGTGGTTGTGGATGCTCGTAAGCCGAATTCGATTTGGTCAGCCGCCCGGTGAGGTGATCGACATAATAGTGGCCTTGGCTCGGGCCATCGATGCCATAGGCCCAATGCAGGCCCGTGTTGAACCACTGCGGTGAATTCGGCGCG
Organism: Rhizomicrobium sp.; assembly: GCA_036488975.1. GTDB lineage: Bacteria > Pseudomonadota > Alphaproteobacteria > Micropepsales > Micropepsaceae > Rhizomicrobium. The sequence continues at coordinate 1,536 of DASXGS010000123.1, forward strand.
GCCTTTTGCGTTGCGAGCATGAAGCAGAGTTCGTCGTGAAAGGCGCGTGCATCGACTTCGGTATCGAAGTACCCGCCCTTCCAGCCCCAATACGTCCAGGTGCCGGCCAGCCGGTCGAATACCTGCTTCGCGGAGCGCTCGCCGGTGGTTTCGCTGCCCGCCGCCTTTTTGCGCCACAGCCAAGCCGGCACGGCTTCTTCCGCCACCGGCTCAAGGACCACCGGCACGCCGGCCTTGCGGAAATACTTTTGCGCCAGCACGTCGCATGCGACCTGGCTCCAGCCCGCGGGTACTTCGATGCCGCTTTGGCTGAACACCACCGAGCCGTCCGGATTGCGGATTTCGCTGCTGGTCGAGCGGAACTCGATTGCCTCGTATGGCGACTGGTTTTCGGCCGTGAACTGACGCCGGATGCGCATGATCGTGTTGCCCCCTGAACCTTTCTCCTGTGGCCGCCGGCCGCGGCTTTGTGATGACGTAGCTCCCGTTCCGGACGAGCGCGTGGCAGCGCCCTCCCGGATTGCCTTAGCTTCAATCCGCCAGATATTGTGTCGCGACCGGCGACAGGCACCAAGTATGGATACGGTGCGCGGCCCGGCGCAAGAGAAAAGTGGTAAACAGAATCTTACCCACCGTATCTTGCGCTTTGATGCACTGCGAAAACCGA
>DASXGS010000415.1:0-2759 GCA_036488975.1 Rhizomicrobium sp.
GTGTTACCGATGTGATTTCCGTGTCCGCCTGCGGCTCGTTCAAGGAGGACCTTTCGCCCGGCACCTTCGTGATGGTGGACCAGTTCATCGACCGCACGCATGCGCGCGAGAAGAGCTTCTTCGGGCCGGGCTTTGTGGCGCACGTCTCCATGGCGCATCCGATCGATCCGAAGCTTGCGGACGCACTCTACGAAGCCGCGCGGGAAGAAGGCATCCGCTGTGCGAAGGGCGGCACTTACCTCGCCATGGAAGGTCCGCAGTTTTCGACATTGGCGGAATCCAACCTCTACCGCTCGTGGGGCTGCAGCGTGATCGGCATGACGGCGATGCCGGAAGCCAAGCTCGCCCGCGAAGCCGAGCTGCCTTACGCGCTGGTCGCCATGGTGACCGACTACGATTGCTGGCACGAGGAGCACGAGCACGTCACTGTCGAACAGGTCATCCGCGTGCTCACCGCCAATGCCGAAAACGCCCGCCGCCTCGTCAAGCGCGTGGCGCCGAAGCTCGGCCCGGAACGCACGGCGTCGCCGCTCGGCATCGAACACGTGCTCGACACAGCGATCATCACATCACCCGACAAACGCGATCCGGCGCTCTTTAACAAACTCGATGCGATCGCCTGCCGCGTGCTAAAGCGCTAGCCAGAAGTCACCCGCCCGCCGTTGGCGGCCCACTGCTCGTAGAAGGAATCGTAGCGCTCGACCACGTTGCGCAAGGCTTCGCGGCGCACTTTGGGATCGATCAGCAACGGCACCAGTTCCTGACGATTGCGCACCATCGTCGCGCAGGCATCCGGGTTGGCCTCGCACCACGCCACTTTATCCGGCACATCGCCGAAGCCCGGTTCCACGGGAACGTAGTGATCCCACGGCCGCACGTGGCAATCGAAGAACACCTCCCATCGGTAGTTCTCTTTCAGCAGCACGCTCTTGCTCGCGAGCTGCCAGCCGAAGCTGGTGCCGACATCGTGGCCCTGAATCGACATCAGGTATTTAAACCCGAGCTGCTCGGCGTGGCTGGTGAATGGTCGGTGAAGGCGCGCGATCTCCGGAATCGATCCGTACAAGTCGTGCATCTCGCCGGTGTGGTTGACGAAGCCCACATCGAATCCGTCGACATCGAAATAGCGCGCAACGAACACATAGCGCGGAATGGTGATCAGGTGCTTCAGCAGCTCGTCACGGTCGATTTCATTTTTGGCGAACTCCTCCACAAGGTGGCTCGCCTGCTTTCCATAGCTGCTGAAGCCGGTGAGCTTGCCGCGCCAGAACACGATCGGCTTCTTCTGCGCGAGATCTATTTCTTCGAGATCTGGCGGCCCGCAAAAGCTTTCGCTTTCCAGCGAATGTACCTTCCGCAGCGGCCAGAGAATGGCGTTCGGCGTGCCGGTGGGCCGATTGTATTGGAAGGCCGGGAACGGATTGACGTCCGCGATCGCGTCCGACATGCGCGAGATAATCGGCGAGCGCAGGCCGAGGCGGTGCATTTCCTTCCAGAGATCGGCGGTGCGCCGGGCGCGCCTGCGCGTGCGGCCGTCTTTCATCTTTTTGGGCGTCCGAAGCGCCGGATTCGTGCTGATGAACCGGCGGCTGATTTTCGGGTCGAGCTCGGCCGGCGCGTCGCAGACGCCGAATTGAAATGAGGCCTGCCGTTCGATGAATTCCTCGCGATCCAACAACGTCTCCAGCATAGGCCCTTGCGGCGCGCTCCCTAGCCGGACTTGGGGCGGTACGGCAATAGGGCGGCTGATGCCGGCTTGAACATCGTCTCCCACCCGGTTTCCTCGCATATGTGCGAGGAAACCGATTTCCCCACAAAGGGGCAGGCAATTTTATCGCACAAATCTAAGGTCATAGGCTTTGCGATAATCGAGAGAGCGTGGGTAAACGCCGTCGGCGGACATGGTTTCGAAGAAGATCTTCCAACGGGCGTCGGTCATCAGTCCGATTTGCGCCCGGGATTTCACATCGCCGCTCACCACGATGCCGTAGCGCTTCATGTTGTCGATGCCCTGGGCGATGAGATCGTCGCTCATCTCCGGATTGTCGCGTTTGATGAGGGCGTTGCCCGGCGCGGGATTTTTGAACAGGTACGCGGCCCAGCCCTCACGCGTCGCATCGACGAACGCATGCACCGCGGCGCGGTTCTTATCGATCCATTTCTGCCGCGCGAAAACCATGTTCGCGTAACCGGGATAGCCGTTGTCGGCCAAAAGAAACACTTGCGGCCTGAAATGTCCTTCGCGCTCGATGGTGTAGGGCTCGCTGGTGAGATAACCCTCCTGAATCGCCTTCGGCTCGACCAGGAACGGCGCAAGGTTGAAGGTGTATTTGCGGATCTGTGAATCCGAGAAACCGTATTTCGCGCGCAGCCACGGCCAGAACGCCACGATGGAGGCATCGGCAATCATGATCGGTTTGCCTTTCATGTCGGCGAGCTTCTTCACGTCGGCGCGCGGATGGGTGATCAGCACTTGGGGGTCCTTCTGAAACACCGCCATCACGGCGCGAATGGGCGCGCCTTCGCGCACAAGGTTCAGCGCAATGAATCCGTTCGAGCCGATGCCGAGATCGGCGGCGCCGCCGGCCAGCATCTGCGGCACGTTCACGCTCGGGCCGCCTTCGACGATTTTCACGTCGAGCCCGCGCGCGCGGTACAGCCCCAGCGCCTGCGCTTCGTAGAACCCGCCGTGCTCGGCCTGCGCCTTCCAGTCGGTGACGAACGTGATGTGCGTCAGCGGTTTGGCGGCGGCCGGCTGC
>DASXGS010000432.1:0-5999 GCA_036488975.1 Rhizomicrobium sp.
AGACCAAAGATCTCGCGCAGCTGGATTCTGCCTTCAACCATGTCGCGACCCGGCGCGAGCCGGTGGAAAGCGTGCACTTCGGCGTCAACTCGCAGGTTCAGAATTTGAAGATCGCGCTTTACCGCGATTTTCCTGATTCCAATCGCCACGAAGGTGAGGAGAAATTCTGATACCATGTCCGCATGAGCGATTTCACCATTCGCGATGCGCGCTGGCCGGAGGATGAAGCCGCGACCGTGTCGTTCATCGATGGGCTGCAAAAGTTCGAATACCAGTTCGAACCCAACCGCCGCATCGATCCGCACGTCGGCGCCGACTATTTCCGCGAATTGATGAAACGCGTAGCGGAGAACGAGGGTCGCGTCTTCGTCGCCGAGGAGGACGGAGCTGCCGTCGGTTGGGCGGTCTTCCTCATGGAGCAGCAAGAAGTATACGTCGTCGAAAGCGACCGGCGCACGGGGTATATCGCTGAGCTGTTTGTGGACGAAAGCGCGCGTGGAACCGGCGTCGGCAAAGCACTGATAGCGGCCTGCGAAACCCATGCCCGTGCAAAGGGGCTGAACGTGCTGATGATCGGCGTGCTGCCCAAGAACGTCCGCGCGCGAGCCGTTTACCACGCGGCCGGCTTCTCGCCCTACGCCGAGCAGTTGCGCAAACGACTGTAGCACGGCTGGCCCGCGTGGCCCGAAGCACCTATCTTTCCTGCATGGCACATCAGGATGCCCACGATCACGGTCTATGGACCCATGATCATCATTTCCTCGGCCACGGTCACGCGCACGCCGAAAGCCGCGCCCGTGCCGCAGCGGTACTTACCGCCACATTCATGGTCATCGAAATCGCCGCGGGCCTGTGGTTCGGCTCGATGGCCCTCTTGGCCGACGGCGTGCACATGGCCACCCATGTGGGCGCCTTGGGTCTTGCAGCCGGCGCCTATTGGCTGGCGCGGCGGCATGCGGCGGATGCGCGGTTCACGTTCGGCTCCGGAAAGTTCGGCGATCTTGCCGCCTTCGCCAGCGCCATCGCGTTGGGCTTGATTGCGCTGGGAATTGCCGCCGAATCGATCGGACGCTTACTGTTTCCGGTACACATCGCCTATGGCAGCGCGCTGCCGATTGCGGTGCTTGGGTTGTGCGTCAATCTCGCCAGCGCCTTCATTCTGCGGGACACGCATGATGACGGCTATGCTCATGCGCACGATCACAACATGCGCGCCGCTTACATCCATGTACTTGCCGACGCAGCAACTTCGCTCATGGCGATCGTCGCGCTCACGGCCGGGCTCTTGTTGGGTACACGCTGGCTGGACCCCGTAGTCGGCATCGCCGGCGCGCTGGTGATCGCCTCCTGGTCGCTCGGGCTGATCCGAAGCAGCGGCCTCGTGCTGCTCGACGCAGAAGCCGATCCGTCGCTCGCATCCGACATCCGGCGGACCATCGAGGCGGAAATGGGCGCCAGCGTTTCGGACCTTCATCTATGGCGGGTTGGCCCTGGACACTCCAGTCTCATTGTCTCGCTCGTCAGCCCCGGCGAGGTGACGGCGGAGAGCGTGAAAGAGAGGCTTCGGGTCCGATATCCTTATCTCTCGCACGTGACGGTCGAGGTTGCGATCTGTGCCGACTGCCCGGTGCCCGCAAAGGCCACGAGCGCCGCCTAACGACCAATTGTTAATTTATTCGCCAGCTTCAGCCCGGTTATCTTTACCTTGTGGGTGGCCCGAAAGGCAGTTTTGTACGTTATGGCCGGCGGTAGGGGCCTCAGAGGCAAGAGGACACACTGAATATGAAGGCATCTCATCTCCTGGGCGGCTTGGCGATGCTTGGCAGTGCAGCGATGCTGGCCGGTACGCAAACCGCTGCGGCGGGCGTTTCCGTGGGCGTCGGAATTGGCATCCCCGGTCCCGCATATTATGGCGCTTACACTATTCGCACCGGGCCCTGCGCGCGCCCGCGGTTCGCCTACATGCATCCATACCGCTGCGGCTATCCGCGCTGGACGCGCCCGGTCTTCATCGATGGCGTGTGGGTTCGGGAACCGACCTATTACCGCACCTACGGGGGCCGGCGCTATTTCTGGTACCACGGCGGCTGGCGCGAGGGTCGTGGCGATTGGGACAGCAGCTGGTGGCGTGTGCATGGTCGCGATATGGACCGCGACCGTGGCAGGGACATGGATCGCGACAGAGATCGTGACCGCGACCACGGCATGGACCGGGATCGGGACCGCGACCACGACATGGGCCGGGATCGAGACCGCGACCATGATATGGGCCGGGATCGTGACCGCGATCATGACAATGACACGGACAACGATCACGACCATCACTGATCGGTCCGCCTGAGCTTTGCCATAAAAAGCCGCGGAGAGTTCCTCCGCGGCTTTTCTTTGTAGTTAGCCCTCGCGGGCGATGAATTCGCGTGCCTGCGTGGCGGTGCGAAGGCCGTGGTGGCGTTTCATCGGCGTGTTCAGGTAGCGGTTCACCGCGGCGCACATTTCGCCCGCCCAAGGCGCATCCGGCGAGGCGGCGAGCTCATCCTCCAGCGCGAACAGCACCTTTACACGATGGCAGGCGATGATCGGCTCCGGAATGCCATGGTCATAGAGCCCCTGCATCTCACGGGCGAGGAATCCGTCGCGGTCGTTCACCTGCCAGCGCGCGGAATCCTGCTCCGAACTGACATATTTGCGGTTGCGGCCGACAAAGAGCGCAAGCTGCAGGAGCGCCTTGGCCCAGAGCTCCGGCCGCTCCTCGCAGATGTGCCGGCAAGCATTCGCGAAGGTGAGCGCGTGAGTGAAATCGAGCCAGCCGATGTTGTCGGCAATGGCGCCGTCCGTCGCCTGCTCGAAGCGCGGGTCATAGTGCAGCAGGTTCCAGGCGGCCGCGCCAAGCAGTCCGTCATAGAGATCGCGCGGACTGCGGCCGGCGCTTGCCAGCGTCCGCTTCAGCGCGCCCTCGATGCTTGACCCAATGAAATCGGTGGCCCGCACTACTTCCCGGCCTTCAGAGCTCCAGGCGCCAAGCGCCTTGGCGTAGAAGCGAAACTCCGGCAGGCGCTCCTCTCGCGTCGCGCGCACGAGCATGCGTGTCAGTGCAAGCAGCACCGGTTCCGCCACCGCACCGTTCAGCCGTTCGATGAGCTGCCCGGCTTTGAGGGTGTAAATCGTGCAGTGGCCGAAATCCGCATAGTGCGCCAGCGCCGCCTCGCTGAACGCTCCGCGCAAACGTGAATAGGGAAGCCCTTGCGCCAGGGCCCCGCGCACCAGCGCCACAGCTTCGTCTTCATCTTCCCGTTCGACAGCATCCACAAAGCTGGCAGGATTCCATTGGTCTGCTTCGCTCGTGTAGGGGAACTCAATCGCGCCGAGCGTATCCTCCGCGAGATGGGCGATGGGCTCAAGCAGCGCCGTCAGACGGCATTCGGGCGACGGCGCACGCGTGGCCAATAGAAGCCAGTCGGCGGCGGCGGCATGAGCATGTGTCATCCCGTCTTCCAGCCGCGTGCTTCGAACCGACACGGCATGGCTCAGCGCATCGGTGGCATCGAAGCCGGCACGCTCGAGCCGCGCCATTTCGCGCGCCATGCGGGACATATCGTTATCGGCAATCGCCCCATCGAGGCCGCGGAGCGCACGGTCGCGTTGCGCATCAGCCGGCGGATCGGAAAGGTCGAGCAGAATTTCTTCGCCACGGATTTCGACGGGATAGGTGCGCACTGGGTCGCGCCCCACCAGCGCGGCGCCGGTACCGAGCTCGAATTTCCAGTTGTGCCAGTTGCAGGTCAGTACGCAATCGGGGCCAAGCGTTCCTTCGCTCAATGGATAACCTTCATGCGGGCAGCGATTCGCGATGGCGAAGACGCGGTCGCCTGTCTCGATCAGCAGGATCTGCTTGCCGCCGTTGCGGACCGTTTTGCGGCCCTTCTGGTGAAGCTCCGCGCGCGAGATTCCGGTAGAGGTGAGCATGGCGCTTTCCTTTTCGGAAGCCTCTCCTATGGAAAATAGGTCGTCCTGATTGCTTTTTGCAAGTATAAGCTTTAGAAAATCCTTCCCATGCTAGTGATCTCCGATTCTGCCCGACCGAACCCTGTCGGCCGCGTCGCGGTACTCGATCTGTTGAAGCGGCATGGCCCGATCTCTGCGGACGCGCTGGCGGGCAAGATCGGCATTACCGGTATGGCAGTCCGACAACAGCTGCAGGCATTGGAGGATCGTGGGCTCGCAGCTCATGAGCGGAAAGTGCAGGCCCGCGGGCGGCCGGTGAAACTATGGCGTGCCACCACTCAGGCGGATTCGCTGTTTACCGACTCGCATTCGCTTCTCGCGGTCGACGTGCTGGCGCAGATGCGCAAGGCGTTCGGCGAGAAGGGCCTCGATCGTCTCCTGCGGATGCGGACTGCCGAGCAGGAGAAGATGTATCGGGCAAAAACGGATCCGGTGCGCACGCTGAGGGCGAAACTTGAAGCGCTGGCAACACTCCGTAGCGCAGAAGGCTATATGGCGGAGGTCCGGCGCGAACCGGCAACGGGCGCGTGGCTTTTCATCGAAAACCATTGCCCGATTTGCACCGCCGCGCGGATGTGCCAAGGACTTTGCCGGGAAGAGCTCGCACTGTTCCGCCGTGTGCTTGGGAGCGTGAAGATCGAGCGTCTGTCGCATATCATGACGGGTGCAGGACGCTGCACGTATCGCGTTGCGGCCGCCTGACATTCGCGCCGCTTATTTCTCGGCACCCCGGAACATCGTTTCGCACCGGATGTTTTATCTTCAGCATGGCGGGACAGCGCGTGCGGATTCTATCAATTCTAAACCGCTGGCCGGCCAAGGTTCGAGCGGAGACAAACATATGGCAATCCAACCGCGTCCGTTTGCAGTTATTACCGGTGCCTCGACCGGAATCGGTTTTGAATTGGCGAAATGCTGCATCGAGGACGGTTACGACATTCTGATTGTGGCCGACGAAGCTGAAATCAACAGCGCGGCTCAGGAATTGAGGGATAGCGGCAGCCGCGTTGAGGCGCTTGAGGCGGATCTCGCGACACAGGAAGGCGTGGACAAACTATACCAGGCCCTTCAGGCGCGGCCCGTGGATGCGTTGCTTGCCAATGCCGGCCGCGGCCTCGGCAAAGGCTTTCTCGACCAGAGCTGGGATGAAATCTTCCGCCTGATCAATACCAACGTGACCGGTACGCTCTATCTCATTCACAAGGTCGGCAATGACATGCGTCGGCGGGGTCAGGGTAAGATTCTCATCACGGGCTCCATCGCCGGTTTCATGCCGGGTAGTTTCCAGGCGGCATACAATGCCAGCAAGGCGTTCCTCGATTCCTTCTCCGAGGCGCTGCGTAACGAGCTGAAGGACACTGGGATCACGGTCACTTGCCTTATGCCGGGAGCAACGGAAACCGAATTTTTCGAGCGCGCCGATCTGATGGACACCAAAATCGGCCAGCAGGAGAAGGACGATCCCGCCGAGGTCGCGCGGCTCGGGTACGAGGCTATGAAGACCGGAGACGACGCAATCATCACCGGTTGGAAGAACAAGATACAGGTGGCCATAGCGAAGGTGCTGCCCGCGACGGCGGTGGCGGAAAAGCACCGTAAGCAAACTGAACCCGGCTCCGGCCGCCAACATTAGCCCGCGGCAAGAGCGACCCTAGAAGGGCGCGGCATCGATCTCGCGCTGCACCTTTTCTCGAAAAGTAGAGGGCAGGACGAGGTAATCCGTTAACGGCGTTTACAAGCCAAAGCGCCGTCGCAGGCCGCCTGCGCCAACTCCATACAAATGAGGGTTTTCCTTTCACTCGCCGGCAACGGGCGTGGCGCGAACTGGGCTGCACTGGGGCGGACAAGGGCAACCCCCGCCGCCTCGGGTGTCGTGAGGGCGAGTCATGGTGTGGCCGGCAGGACGTACAGCCGCTACCTGGCGGCAGTCGCTATTGGTCATGTGTGTAGCGGGCGTGCTGTCGGGATCGGCGGCTCTTGCCGAACCGGGGCAGCTA
>DASXGS010000074.1:0-6785 GCA_036488975.1 Rhizomicrobium sp.
GATCAGCCGGCCGATCTGGAAATCGTGCATCCCGACGTGCGCCGCATGCTGCTGCACGCGAAAAGCTTTGTGGAAGGCGCCCGCGCCATGGCCGTGTGGACTTCCCTCAACATGGCGATCGCCGGTTCGCAGCGGCCGGAAAAGGACGAGGCCGGCCTCCTCGCCGATCTCATGACGCCGGTGATCAAGGCATTCTTCACCGACATGGGCTTTGAGGCGGCGAACCTCGCCATGCAGTGCTATGGCGGACATGGCTACATCCGCGACAATGGTGTGGAACAATTCGTGCGCGATGGCCGCATCAACCAGATTTATGAGGGCGCCAACGGCGTGCAGGCGCTCGATCTGGTGGGCCGCAAGCTTGGGCGCAAGGGTGGCGCCGCGCCGTTCGCTCTGTTTGCGCAGATCCGCAACTGGCTCGCCGAAAACGACAGCGAAGGGCTGGCGGCGTTCGCAAAGCCACTGCAACGCGGTCTCGATACCTTGCAGCAGGCGACCATGTGGCTGGCACAACACGGACTCCAGAACCCGAACGACGCCGGCGCGGCAGCGACCGACTATCTACGCCTGATGGGAATCGTGGTTGTCGGATGGATGTGGGCCCGTATGGCGAAGCTCGCGCAGGCGCAGCTTGCCGCGAGCGCTGGCGATACCACGCGCTACCGCGGAAAGCTCACCTGCGCGCGCTACTGGATGGAGCGCCTGATGCCGGAATGCGCCATGCTGTTCGAGCGCATTCAAGCCGGAAGCGACACAATCATGGCATTTGATGCGGCCGCCAACTAGGAGCCTTCGAACATGAACCGTCCTGTCCATTTCGAAATCCACGCCACCGATCCAGAACGCATGGCGAAGTTCTATACCGAGGTTTTCGGCTGGAATGTGCGGCAGATGCCGGAATTCAACTACTGGATGTTCGATACCGGCGCAGGTGATGGCATCAACGGCGGCATGGTCAAGCGCATGGGCGACAAGCCGGTGGCCGACTGTCCCGTCAGCGCGTTCGTTTGCTCGCTGGGTGTGGCCTCCGTCGACGATGCTCTCGCAACGGCGCTCGATTCCGGGGCGACCATTGCGCTGCCAAAGATCGGAATCCCGGGTGTTGGCTGGCAGGCCTACATCAAGGATCCGGACGGCAACATTCTCGGCCTCCACCAAGCCGATCCCAACGCGAAATAGCGGATGCCGGAATCGCGCGATCCGTGGCAGCGTCCCGCCGCGCCTCCCGCGAAGTCGGTGAACCATCGCACGCGGTTGCTGGTGTGGATCGCGCTGATGCTGGCGGTCGCGCTTGGGTTGTTTGAACTGGCGCGGCTGTTTCCGGGCGCTATCACGAAAGAGGACCAGCCGTATCTGGTGTACATGGCAGGCTGGTTGGCGCTGTTGTCCGCCGGCTTCGTGTTTGCGCGCCGGGTGCGCTTCGGCGAAGCGGCCCGCAATATCGCGATCTGGATCGCCGTGGCCGCCGTTTTGGTGTTGGGTTACAGCTACCGAGACGTGCTGTCGTCGGCGGGCACCCGCATGCGGTCGGAATTCATGCCCGGCGATCCTGTCTCTGTCGCGCCGTACACCATGGTGCTGACGCAAGACGAAAACGGCGACTTCTACGTGTTCGGCAATGCCAATGGTGCACGCGTCCGCTTTCTCCTCGATACTGGTGCCAGCGACATCGTGCTCGCTCCGGCGGATGCCAGGCGTCTCGGCATCGACGTGGCAACGCTGAACTACGTTCCGGGCTATGAGACTGCCAACGGGATCGGCGCAGGCGCTCGGGTCACGCTGAACACCCTTTCTGTCGGGCGGTTCACACTCTGGAACGTACCCGTGGACGTCAACCGCACCGACATGCACGCCTCCCTGTTGGGCATGGCGTTCCTAAAACGGATGAAGTCGTTTGAATTCCGCGGCCGCGAGCTAATCCTGCGCTGGTAACAGTTGCTACTCGTGCGCCACGTCCCGCGCATCGTTGGCGCGGCGCGCGATCGCGTTCACTGGCTCCGCGTTCAGCCCCGACTGGGTGATCAGCACGCGATATTTTGCGCGGTCGGCGAGCGGCATGAAGCTCGCCGAACCGAACCGGCGGTGCTCTGTGTAGGTGTGATCGATAAGCCAGGCGAGCCAACTGCGCGGCACCCAGCGGTCGACGTCCGGTGGCGGCCCTTTCAGATCGCACGCGGTGATTGGCCTGCCGTTGCCGCGCTGGGCGGTGAAATAACGGTTGGTCACTTGGTCGAGGGTGTAGGTGGCGTCGAGCCCCAGCACGTTGGCCCACGGTTTCCATTTCTGCACGCGCGCGCTGATGTCCCACTCGTCGCCCTGGATGGTGCAGTCCTGCGTGATCTTCGGGCCATCCAGACGGGTGACAGTGACGCGATAAAGATTGTGCTTTGCGTCGAGCGCCTGCACGCGCACATCGGCCACCCGCGCTTCGTGCGTCAGCCGCGCAAACGTCTGCGTGTTCAGGGCAAGCAGGCCGATTGCAAGCCCGACAAGCGCGAGGGGGGCGCCAACGACGATTCGTCCCAAGCTCTTGCCGGGACGACCGCGAACAAGATGCCCAACGCCTGCCAGCAACAACAGCATGCCGAAGAACGCCACCACGAGCGGCGCCACAATCCAGACGATGCCTGTGGGAAGCATCCCGCGCTTCTCTCTTCTTCCGCCCAGACAATAGAACGCGCCAACTAAGGCAATAGCCGGGCAAGCCGGTCAGATGGAACGGGTCGGAAACAGGCACCCCGCAATTGCGCGGCGAGACCGGCTCCCGCCACAATGCCGAATCGGCACAGGATGCGGCGCGGGGGCGGACATGGAACTGGCTGGATCTGTCGAGGAAACGGCGTCGCGCCGCGGCGCAGGCTATCAGACTCTGCTCGTCGGTCTGCTGAGCCTCAATTTCGGCATCCTGTTCTTCGACCGCAACGCGCTCAATTTCCTCATGCCGTTTGTGAAGCCATCCCTTGGCCTGTCGAACACCCAGGTTGGGCTGACAGCATCGGCGCTCTCGTTCAGCTGGGCGCTTGCCGCGCTTGCCGTCGGTGCTGCCGCCGACCGCACCGGGCGACGCAAGATGTTCCTCATCGCCTGCACGATTGCATTCTCGCTCTGCTCTTTCCTCACGGGTCTCGCGCAAAGCTTTGTCATGCTGTTTGCCGCGCGCCTGTTGATGGGCACGGTGGAAGGCGGCGTGGCGCCCGTCTCGCAAACGATGATTGCGTCGGCCGTGCCGCACGCGCGACGCGGACTTGCCATGGGGGTGATGCAGAATTTCTGCTCCAACCTGCTCGGCTCGTTCGCAGCACCCGTGCTGCTGGTGTGGTTTGCGAGCACGCTTGGGTGGCACCGGGCATTCTTCCTCGCCGGGATCCCCGGTCTGATTTCCGCTCTGCTGTTGTGGAAGTTCGTCGACGAACCGGACGCCCCGCCGCCACGCGAGCGCAATCCCCTGCTCGCGCATGTGGGCGAACTTCTCGCCAACCGCAATCTGGTCGTCTGTCTGCTGCTGTCTGTGCTGTTGGTCTCCTATCTCGTCGTGTGCTGGGCATTCATGCCGCTGTTCCTGACCAAGATGCGCGGCTTCGCACCCACCACCATGAGCTGGTTGATAGGATCGCTCGGCATTTCCGCCACCATCGGCAGCTTTGCGATCGCCGGATTGTCCGACCGCATCGGCCGCAAGCCGGTGATGATTGCGACCGCGTTCCTTGGAGTCGTTTTGCCCCTCGGCGCGATGTTCTTCACCGGTTCGGTGTGGGTGCTCGCGGCCATATTCGCTCTGGGCTGGACGCTTACCGGGATCTTTCCGCTGTTCATGGCGGCGGTGCCGTCGGAATCCGTGGCGCCGCAGCATGTGACAACGGCGATGGCACTGGTGATGGGCGTGGGTGAGGTGCTGGGCGGCGTGTTCTCACCCACGCTCGCGGGCTGGGCCGCGGACGCAAATGGGCTCACCGCGCCGCTGTGGATCATGATTGGGCTCTGCATCGCGGCGGGGCTGCTGGCCCTCATCTTACGCGAAACCGCCCCCGCCGCGATTCTGACAACGACTAGTCGGCCGCAAGGTGTGGTGGCTCTTCGGGACGCCGATAGATGAGCTGGGCGCCGTCCCACACTTCGATGCGCCGCGCCGAGTCGAGCCGGAAGGCGTGCGCCATGATCTTCGCTTGTGTTTCTGAATCGCATTGCGCGGCGAACTTGCCCGCCAGCGATCCGTCGATCTTGAGATAGCAGATTTCGTAGTTCGGCATGAACGCGTCTCCTTCGTCATGCCCCCGCTGCTCGTGAAACTAAGAATGCCTCACGCGCATGCAAGTCCAGTGACAAATTCTTATGGGCGCTTTCACGCTGTCATGACAGTTTGCGACAGGTGGCATCAGGCATCGGTATATGCGATGCCTGATGCAGAATCAGATGGCGTTTTTTACCAAACGGTTGCGAGATTGGCGCGCAGCTGTGCAGCGGCCGGGTTGTTTACGCGGCCGTAAACGATCTCGTTCACCGACACGGGCCGGCGGTAGAACTCCGCGTTCGTGTTGTCCTGCGGTGCGATGACCGAGCCGTTCAGTGTGAGACCGCCATACGCGCCCTTTGCCACCGCCCACACGATGATGTCGCCGGCTAGATTGGCAGGCGTCGCGGCTTCCGCCGAAGCCCCGAGAGTGATCACGGTAAGGCCCGCCCCTGCCCCCAACTTGAACTTGCCTTCCTCGATACCGCGCAGGGCGCGCTCGCTCATGATGAACATCACGAGCTGCGCCTGCTCCAGCCCGATCTGCAGTCCGAACGAGGCCGAGCCCAACGTATAGAATGCCGGCGCACTCCAGCCGCGACGCATGCGCGCAAGCAGCACGCCATCGCCGCCCTCCGCACCGAAGATGAACCCACCTTTCACCAAGCTCGGGACAATCAGCACCGCGCGCGCGTTGCGCAAGGTTCTGCGCGCGTTGCCGAACACGGGATCACGCTTCAGGTCGGAAACCGTGGCATTGGCGTGCGCGAGAATCGACATTTCGTCGGCCGCCTGTGCCGGCGCGACGCCGAGCAGGCCTGCCACCAGCGCAACCGCCGCGGCGAGATGGACAAACAATTTCATGACATCCTCCCTGGGGAAGGCGGGTGCGGCGCATGCCGCTCCGCAAACAAGAAACGCGGCACGCGGTAGAAAGCTGCGCTACTTCGCCTGCTTCAGCATCGAAGCCAGATCCGCAGCATCTTTTTGCGAGGCTTTGTAGTCATTCGCCGCGATGCCAGAGCGGGCCTTGGCAGCAGTGGATTCCAGTGCGGCCTTCTTGGTGGGATCTGACGTATCAGGAATGGCGCCCTTGCCGCTTTGGGCGCACGGGTTCAGCTCCTTGGCATCGAAGCCGTTGCCTTTTGGCCCCACCAGACAATTGAGCGCGTGATGCAGATGCGTGTGTACGCCGGTGATATCCGCCGAACCGGCGGCCAGCGAAGCGTGCGTCGCGGCCGTCACCACCTCCGAATTCGCATCAGCCAGAGCCGTAGGCGCAAGAATCAGCGTCGCGACCGATGCGGCCAACAAGATAATCGCATGTCTGGAAGCGTGCATGGTTGGGACCTCCCCTGAAGAACTAAACTGAGGCTTGAATCAGCGCCCGAACCGCAGCCATGTCAACGAGGCGGCTGCCTTCGTTGGCTCACCACCGCAAAGAAGCACGACCCAGCGCCCCACCTGCGGCCCCGACCACGGCGATGCCGAACGTATACCAGATCGCCACGAAAGGCGCCGCGCTCTCGTCGCAATGGAAGGCATAGATCCATGCGCCCAGCGCGCCGGCGAAGACGCCCGCGCCTGCACCGGCCAACATGAGCCGCGTGGGCGCGAGCCGGCGCACGGCAATCAATGTCGCGGCCAGAATGGGCAGCGCGAGTATCACGATGCGCCAGGGACAGACCTGTGAAGAACTCCCCATCATCAGGTGTTTGTGCAGAGCGGGCGGGGCGTTCATCAGTTGCTGCATTGCGATGATGAGAATGAGTGGCAGCGGCACCAAGGCGGCCAGGGTCGGGGCTCCGACCGCACTGCCGGGGCACGACAGCCGTAGGACCAGCCACAACGCGGCTCCTGCCAAGGCCGCCGTGTAACCGAACTTCACCCAGTAGCCGAGCGTGTGCATGGCGGACATCAAGTCCGGCCGTATGCCCAACCAGGCCACCATAAGAACGGCCGACACGGCGGCTCCGGCCAGAACGATCGGTACAAGCCGAAGGATCGGCGCATGCCTTGGCGTCGGTTTCAGTTCGCCCGAGAGTTGCGCGATGAGATCGGCGGTGTTCATGGCTTGCGCACCAGCAGCTTTGCGCCCAAAGCCTTCAGGCTGCGGTGCACGCTTGTCTTGACCGCCGCCTCCGACATTGCGCTCGCTTTGGCCACCTCCGCCGTCGACAATTCCTCGATCTTCACCTTGCGCAGAACCTCCCGCTGATGCACCGGCAATTCCAAGAGCAGGCGTTCCGCATCGATGCGGGCACCGGCCGCTTCGGTCTCGTCCGGCGAGAACAGAGCTCCCGCATCGTCCAGAGGAATGGTGCGCGCCCGCCGCGTGCGCCGCAAATGATCGATAAGCTTGTAGCGTGCAATCGCGTAGACCCATGCGGTGAATGGATTCGCCGCATCATAGGTTGCGCGCCTTACATGCAGCGCCATCAACGTTTCCTGCACCAGATCCTCGGCGTCTGCCCCCGCTGCAAGCCTGCGGCGGTAGTAGCTCCGCAGATGGGTCGCAAGTTCCGCCAGCAACTGACGATAAGGCACAACTTCACCG